>CANBQQ010000012.1 GCA_947371715.1 Flavipsychrobacter stenotrophus | reverse complement strand
GCTTTTCTAAGAACTACCCTTCGAGAGCCTCAGGGTGACACCCTGTTTTTCGTTGGGAGGACAAAAGTAGGAGTTGTCGTCGACTACACCAAACTATTTTTGCTGTTTTACATCTACTTTTCAATACAGATGAGCCACTCTAGCGGATTACAAGCGAGGTATATGTTTTAAATTATGCGTAGGGCGTGGGTTTCAGACTGTTTTACGTCTGAATTAGGGTAAAAAGGTGGATTTCCGCCCGATGTTCGGGGCAGAGACACGTCAAAATAGTCGTCATGAGAGTCCCGAAATAATCGGCACTAACTATCGCGACAGATTATTCATCGAGAATCCACTACTACAATGCCAATACCTGTTGTCTATGATAGTTGCGCAGACATTTATTGGCTACCGTATGTATATCACCTTTATAATCGTTCAATCGTTCATCTGCAAATAGTTCCCTTATCTTACTGCTGGCCTTCTCTTTATAGTCTGTCAATAACGCACCATAGGCCGCAGCCTTGTCTAAGCGCTCTTCTATATTGGTTGCTTTGGGAAGTGGGGGATAATTATTGACTATGGTATTCAAAAATTGCTCTAGTTCACTCAACTTGTCTTCCATATTAATAGTAATACCTATGTGCACAGTTAATTGCTGATCGTTCTTTATGCTATTGGCAATAAAAACCTTGCCAACCGGTTCATAAAAGAACATATTTGTGCCAATTAGCACCACTATATAAATACCCGTGCATCCTTCTTTACTTCTACTATCAGTTACCAGGTGTTTCTAAGAAAGGATTTCATGTAGTGTGGTATATCTTACCGACTAATACCCATGTCTTCTTGCCTTTTTCCATGAGAAACAGGCTTCGACTTGCACGCCTTCGAAATCGGTGATTTTACCAAAGTTGCTGATGCCGTGCAGAAAGTTGTATGCGGCCATAAAAGCAACTTTGTGGGTAGTATAAGATAGTGCAGGACGCACTGAAATGTAGTAATTGGTGACCAATGCCTTGTGAAATGTGAGTGATGGTGTGTAATAGGGCTCACTAAACCCATCGGCATGAAACCCTGATACGTAACCGAAGCTAACGGTTTGCACCGCACCAATCAGGTGAAATGTTATCGCCTTTTGCTTATCGTGGTGCAGCACGTAATCAAGGTTTACCCCTATGTTGGACATATCTAGATAGTAGGATGAAACACCGGGAACGCCATGCCCATAATCCTGTCTGGTCTGCCCTACATCCTGGCCAAAGTTAAAACCCATAAAAAAATTACCAGTAATATGCAATGCCAGCATAGCATCCCAGCCAATAGGTATTGCGTCTTTTAGTACAGAAACGCGCATGCCGGCAAAACCGAAATGATTGTAGGTGAGGTCGTCGCCCCACTTGCCTTTGTTCCCATAGCCCGCTTGTGCCGGGATAATATATAAAGAGAACAAGACAATATAGAGTAATTTATTAACGTTCATACCGGAACACATCAAATGACATGCCATATATCGCAAAATTGCAGATCAATATCACCAATTAATATTTTTTGCAACAGCCAACTACTATTGTATTGCCTATCCAAGACCAGAAAATCATGGCAACTATCCTAATTGTAATTTGAAAGTTCAAATAGTATAACACGCATTGGGGGCATTGTGTTCAGTATAATACATTAAAATGAGCCATTGAATCCTCACTAGGAGGTAGATCCGATCAAAATTAGGCTACCCGGACATAGCCAACTTTATTATCGGGTCATTTATTGATGCCATATATATACTTGTGCATTTTTTTTTACTTTTACCATCATATGCTGGAGACTTCATAACCAGGTTCAAGTTACTGAGATAGAATAGCGGGACCGCAATTCCACGCTTTTTGCTTCAATTAAATAATAATATACCCAAAGTGCGTACAGGAAAAATACTGCAACAGCTACAATTACTGAAGACAGAGCAAAGAAGTGGATTTGCTGTATTAGCCGACCCGGATAAGATGGCGGCTGAAGATGTGCCGAAACTGGCAAAGTTGTGTAATGAAGCCGGGGTAGACTATCTGTTCATTGGCGGCAGCCTGTTGTTAGCGCACCAAATGGAGTTATGTATTACCCGATTTAAAGAAAACAGCGACATTCCGGTGGTTCTTTTCCCCGGAAATCCCGCACAGGTATCTCCTCTTGCAGATGCCCTCTTATATCTTTCTCTTATTTCGGGCCGCAATGCCGACCTGCTGATAGGTCAGCATGTGGTATCTGCACCTTTGGTAAAGGCCAGCGGGCTTGAAGTGATATCTACCGGATATATATTAATAGACGGAGGCGTGCAAACTACGGTATCTTATATGAGCCACAGTATGCCCATACCTGCTAATAAGCCTGAAATTGCCTTATGCACAGCATGGGCAGGCGAAATGCAAGGCAACCATGTTATCTATATGGATGCAGGCAGTGGCGCAAAGAATAGCATTTCGACAAGCATGATCAAAAAAGTAAGTGAGAATATTGACATACCGCTGTTTATAGGTGGGGGTATCAGTACTCCGGAGAAAGTACGTGAGAATTGCCAGGCCGGAGCCAACATAATTGTAGTGGGCAATGCTATAGAGCGCGACGCTATGCTGATAAAGGATCTGGCGCAGGCAACAAGGGGGTAACCTTGCTAGTCGTAAGTCGTAAGTGTTGCTTAGCGCTTCGAAAACAAATACGTCCCGTGCGAATGCCGCCCTTCGAGAACCTCAGGGTGACATTCGGGAGATTTTAATACTAAACATAACACGCTAACAATAAGAAAGCCACCCTATCCGGATGGCTTTCTTGTTGTATTGTATACCTGTACTTGATTAGTTAGCATTTACCGCATCCTGAACAAGCTGTGCAGCTTCGCTCAAAAGGATGGCAGACTGTACTTTAAGACCTGAATTAACGATCAGTTCCTTAGCAGCTTCTGCATTGGTACCCTGCAGACGAACAATGATAGGTATATTGATATTACCCAGCTTGTTGTATGCCTCGATAACACCTGCAGCTACACGGTCGCAACGAACGATACCACCGAAGATGTTGATAAGGATAGCCTTAACGTTAGGATCCTTCATGATGATACGGAAACCTGCTTCTACTGTCTGAGCATTTGCAGAACCACCTACATCAAGGAAGTTAGCCGGCTCACCACCTGCCAACTTGATCATATCCATAGTAGCCATAGCCAAACCAGCGCCATTTACCATGCAACCCACGTTACCGTCAAGTTTTACATAGTTAAGGTTGTGTTCGCCGGCTTCTACTTCTGTAGGATCTTCTTCGCTCTTATCGCGCATATCAGCCAGATCAGCATGACGCATCAATGAGTTATCATCAACATCCATCTTACAGTCAACAGCAAGGATCTTGTCATCGGCTGATTTGAACAATGGGTTGATCTCCAGCATAGAGCAATCAAGGCCTACATAAGCATCGTAAAGATTGCTTACGAACTTAACCATGTTCTTGAAAGCAGTACCTGAAAGACCAAGGTTGAACGCGATCTTACGCGCCTGGAAACCCTGCAACGGGAAGCCCGGCTTAACCCACTCTTTGTATATTTTATCAGGAGTGTTATGGGCTACTTCTTCAATATCCATACCACCTTCTGTGCTGTACATGATCACGTTCTGCTTCTTAGCACGATCCATCAATACAGACATATAGAATTCCTTACGCTCGCTAGGACCATCATAATACATGTCCTGGGCAATAAGCAACTTGCTTACTTTCTTACCTGCAGGGCCTGTCTGGATAGTAACCAGGGTATTTCCCAAAATGTTCTTAGCAGCGTTTTCCACGCCTTCAGCGTTCTTAACTACTACTACTCCACTCTGATCCGGAACTTCTATCATACGTCCCTTACCACGACCACCGGCGTGTATCTGCGCCTTGATAACGGCAAACTTGGTTCCGTTGTCAACTGATATTTTCTTATAAGCGTTTATAGCTTCATCTACGCTAGATACCGCAACACCTTCTTGTGTAGGCACATTGTAGCGCTTCAGCAATTCCTTAGCCTGGTATTCGTGCAAATTCATTTTTTCAAAAATTTGGACGAAGATAGTCAACTAATGTGAAAATGGAAATAATGTAGAAATGCAGCAATGAATTATACAATTTATCAATGTGACGATTCGGTAATGGGGCGGCGTTGAAGTGGGAAAATGGGTGATGAATTTGACCATGTACCAACTTGAGCACCTCGATACCTACCCGGATGAACTACGCATTCCTGCAAGGCTAGCGAATAAACATTACAATATCTACTGATACCTATTTACTTTAAGATTGATGCCTATCCTAAGCACATTGTGGTCGGAAAGAATGCCTTTAGTATTCGTTTCTGTGTTATACCTATCCCTGGGCATCATTGCGTATTCTACGAAAACCATACCGCATTGACCCCATAAAAAATCAGATTTCACGCCATAACATGGCCCGAATACATTTTCGCCGTTAATAACAGCTCCGGATAAAGAATTGCCCGAAATAGAAATATTGGCATACTTAATTCCAGCCAAAGGACCCGCAGTCCAGGCAATAGAATGACTATTTATAATTGTAAGCATAGGACTCACCTCAAAAGCAACCGAGCCACCATTGTCAATGATATCTACAGAGCTCCCGAGCTTAGGATATGCCCTGCGAAACCATGGCAGATTTTTACCGAACTGAAAACAACCGGAAAGACTGAAATCGAGCACCAAGTTATTGTCAAAAAAGTTATAGGCAGACCCTAAGTTTAGCCCCGCGCCATATTTATATGCAGCATTGCGGCCACCTGTTGAAAAGGAAAAATCGGGGCCCATATACAGAAACTTATCTTCGAGGATATAGTGTTTCTTTTTCTTGTTGGGGTGTGCAATGTTATCATAAACCGCTTTCGCCACTCGCTCTTCATTTGCAGTGCGCCCTTGCTGCGTTTGTTTATCAGCAAGCTGCGCTACTCTCTGTTTTACCGAATCGCTCTTGGGCTGCATTTCAAGGTATTTGTTGTAATAGTATATCGCCTGCTCAAGGTTTTCTTTACAATCGTGCGCTTTTGCGAGGCAAAGAAAATAATTGGCCGTCATCCTGCCTTCGGCAGAAACGTTATTCAATAAACGCAGGGCATCATCACATTTATGCACCACACTTATGGCATTGTTGGCGTGTTCTATATGTTCCTTATCGGTTTGCGCAAGTGAGGTGTAGGCCGCTATCATAGTGCCTGAAAAAATCAGTAATAAGTGTATCAATTTCATTGTGTGTGATTGAACATTAAGGGATCATAATTTCTTATTCAAATATCAGCCAGGCCATGCGTGCCACTTTATCGCGTCCTTCGCGTTCTATAACTATAGTGGCGTAGGTGCGCGTAGCGGGTAGGTAATCAGATGCCTCAATATACACCGCGCTGTACTTGTCATCGCTATCTGATGGTCCAAAAACGAGCCCTCTTGTAAGTGTTGCATCATTCAAATCATAACAAACTGTATTCATTTTGGTAATATTAGCCGTTACGACCTTAGCTTTTTCCCCGTCTTCTTTTGCGCCATTATTCAAATCATCATTGTAGATCACGTAGCGGTTCTTATCTGTGTTGATATAGTCGTAAGACATAAAAGAATTGTGATCGCTATAGCCTGACCGTATTGACCACTTACCTTTTCTTCTGGTAGACATAAACAGTGGCGGTGTCGTTCCTGTGGCTATTTGCTTCTTCATCATTACATAGCCATTACGTTCCGTACCATCTTCATTAAGCTCGGTAATGCCTATTCCACCCAGTGCGGTGGTGTAAGTGGTTGAAGTGGAGTTGCCGCTTCGGTGTACGGTTTGGATATGCGTCATTTCTTCCGCTAAAATAGTTGTGCTGTTATCGTCATTAACGATCATGTGCTGAGGCATACCCTGGTAGTTCTTTTCCAGACCCAGCTTATTATGCACGTATTCATTGGCCTTCACAGAGCCAAGCGTCTTCACAGAGTTCAATTTTAATGACTCAGGATCGATATAACTCATGAATGAGAGGTACACAACTGCACCGCCCCTGTTGGTGGCATAGGTAAGCGTAAACAACTGTAGTGTATTGTTGACATGATTATAGTGCATAACAGACTTAGTGTCTTTAAAATCTTCCGTAAACTCAAGCGCTTTGTGCTGAAATACAGAATCAGTAGCATTCAACCGCGAAACAAATACATGCGCATTCTCTCCTTTCCTGTTCGATGAGCCGTATGTAGCCACGTACACTCTCCTATCTCCGTCTACAACAGAGCCTATGTAGTTGAGGTAGTTCAATGAATCATCGGGCGGAGTATAGTAACCCAGGTTAATTGGCTTATGGCTGCCATTGTAATGGATCACCTTTATCCGATCTTCAGCACCTCTTTCATACAAATTAAAAAAGGTAACTGCATAGCAATCTGATTGCGGATCTTTCTCCACATGAAACTTATCTGCCGAACCATCAAAGGCGCCGCTTCTGGGCATTGTGCCTATCACTTCCTCTTTCACCAGATCACCGTTGAAAGGATCAAAACGCAACCTGTAAAGCGTAGGCAACTTATCCTCAAACTGCGCAAGGAAAAGAACAGGCTCGCCATTGATCTCATAAAGGCCTTCCACAACAGAAGCGGGTAGCTTCCTGGGATTCCAGAGCTCACTGGTTATTTCCTTAGCCGCAACCGGCTTTCTGCTTTTGTCAAAGACATTTACTTCTATACCATCGCGCCGGGTAAAATGAAAATAAAAGGTGTTGCCGTTCTTTAACAGCAACACTTTATTCCAACCCACAACCGGAGCGTCAAATGTTTCACTTTTTTCAACCCTAGGGTTCTGCGCATACAGACATGATGAGGATAATAACAGAGCGATCAGTAACAGGACAGGTTTACTCATTTCATTTTTTGTCCGCAAAAATAGGTCATTAAACATATTTCTGCTTTAGGCGGCAGGCAAGCTATTAGCTCACCGCGCCGCCGCTCCTGATTTCAGCCACATTAGCTCTGTATCTTTTGACAAAATATTTGTACCCGGCCCAGGTTACCAGACCCAACAAAATAAATGGCCAGATGGTAACCAATCCCACAAAAAGACCTTCAAGCATTGTAACGCCTTCTCTCACGGCCTCCCCTAGCTGGGTAGTAAAAGGTACCGCTGTAATAAAATCGGGGTTGGAGACTACCTGCACATAAACCTGCGGAGGCTGCGCCAAGGCAATGGTAAGGGTAGCATAGTTGACCTCATCCAGCAGGCGCATGTGTTCTATCTTTCTGTTGATGTATTGTGCGGTGTTTTCATCTTCGTACTGCTGCACTGCAACCAGGTCTTCGGCCTTCTTTGCCAGTTTAGTTGCTTTCTCTGCCGTATAGACCTTTGTGCCGGTTTCTATTTGCAGCTTATTGGCAGTATAATCGGCAGTAACATCGCTTTGTTTTAAGGTGCGTGAATCAATAAAGCTCACCATAGCCGGGATGCTGTGTACAACAGAGTCGAGCGCAGCAACCGGCACTCTGAGGGTAAGCATAGCTGTGGTAGTGTAGGTATGCATCTTTTTAAGCGAATCTGACTTGTAGTACACCTCCTTCGCCATATCTGTATTATTCTCTACCCTGCTTTCCTGCACCACACCACCCGCACTTGTAACTGCTCGCTCCAGGGTATTTACTGCAGTTAATACGTTGGCAACCTCGCAACGAAAATCGGCAGTGCGGATGATCTTTCGTTCAGGAGCATTAAGCGGCATAGCAACACTATCTGTAGTTACGGACTCTGCATTTTGACGATTGTTTTGTTCGTGATTGGCACCATTGCTGCAGGCTGCAAGGCATGCCAGTGGCAGGAGCCACCAAAGTTTCTTTGTGGACATAGCTGTGTTGTTTTATGAAAATGAGAAAATGAAAAGCAGACCTGCTGCATGCATTCAGCGGGCGGAAGACTATAAATGTGTAAGTGTTTTTGCTTACTTGTCTTTATACCCATTTCCCGAAAAGGTAACTCGGGAAATGAACATATTTTTTGTTAAAAGAAATTGGGAAAGGAGGAGGTAACTTCGATTACACATTATTCATTAAATTTGTATAAGTAAGAAAAGTGGCATTATATGACTTTTATAGAGGCTAAGGAAAAATTACATAATTATATTGAACAGGCTGACGAACAAAAGGTCATGGATATGTTATCGCTGTTTGAACCCGAGACAAAAACAAGCGGATACATTTACAGCGAAACTACCTTGAATATGCTCAGGGAACGAAGTGAAGAGTATCTAACGGATAAATCTACCCTGTCATCTGCTGAGGAGTCTATGGGACGTATACAACTGCAACGAAAAAAGAATGGCCTACAATCTTAAGATCAGCCTAAGGGCTGAAGTAGAGGCATTGGAAGCAACAAATTATTACGACGAAATTAGTAATGATCTGGGTGATAGATTTTTAGTTGAGCTATCCATTATTTACAGAAAAATCGAAACAAATCCGGAATACTATTCCTACATTTCCAGCAATCCCATCGATAATTTCAGAGACATTAAGATGAAATCGTTCCCTTTTGTAGTGATCTTCGAAATTTGTGGACAGGATGTTATGGTTACTTCAGTTATGAATACCAGCAGAGAACCATTATAGTGTTTATAGCACGAAAAATAATCTAATAAGTCTCGTGACGCTGGAGATAAGACCTACAAGGGCAAAAGTTTCAGAAAAGGTAAATTGAAAGATAAATAAACTTCCGTCAGAAGAAATCTCAACACTATCCAATCGTGGATGACCATGTCAGAAACCTTACTGAAGTACCCTGAAATTTTTCAATAAAAATTGCAGAAATGGAACATGATACACCCCGCAAAATCTGCCCAGCCAAATTGGCGTTGTATCATTGCGCATAACATACAATGATTGATATCAGCCAGAAGGACGGGGCAGCACTATACTTTTGTCTGAATTTAAGGGCCATTCTAACTTATCTATCCGGATAATATCATTACACTAAAGAAATCTTGCGTGAGGTGGGACAGGCGGAACAATTATACAACACACCAATAATGTTGCCTTAACATTCACATTTTATCTTCGCACTATAGCATTATGCGTGTCCTGACCTCCATTTTAATATTGTTACTTTGTTCCTGTAACCATGATTACAAAACAATAAAAATTAAGGGTTCAGATACAGAAGTGAACCTGGCAGTGATCCTTGCGGAACAATTTTATGCCACAAATAAACAATTCAGCGTAGCTATCTCAGGAGGCGGATCTGGATTAGGTATAGCAGCCCTTTTAAACGGTCAGGCAGATATTGCTAATTCGTCACGGCCTTTAAGTGTAGCTGAAGAAAGCCTTTTCGCAGCCAGAGGAATAACATTACGTACTATAATATTTGCCGTGGACGCAACGGCGTTCATTGTAAGAAAAGACTTCCCGCTTGATTCGATAGACGTGCCTACATTGGCGAACTTGCTTAGCGGCCGGTATAGCAACTGGAAACCTGTAACAGGAAAGGATATGCCGGTAAATATATACGGGCGACAGAGTAACTCAGGCACCCATTCCTTTGTAAGTAAAAAACTGAATATAGAATTCAGCCGCAACGCCAAGGAAATGAATGGCAATGCACAGATAATACAGGGAGTGAAGATGGATGTTTCCGGTATCGGCTATGTTGGCGCCGGCTACATACTGCATGGCAAACAGGAAGACAGGTCGATAAAAGTATTGAAGATCTGCGAACGTATGGGCGTGCCAGCAGTTTCACCACTAGATGAAACCGCCATAGCTGACAAAAAGTACTATTTCCAAAGACCACTCTACCAGTTTATACCCACTACATCATGGAATAAAGTATCTGTATTCATCTCCTTTGAAAAAAGCCCTGAAGGTCAAAAAATAATAAAAGAATCGGGATATTATATCGTCAATCACAAATAGCCTGTAAGTATATGAATATTGCGGCAAGAGAAAATATTGATAAAGCAGTGAAGCTACTTATACGCAGCACAGGGATGATAGTAATTATCATTCTTGCCGGTATCTTTTTTATGCTGTTGTATAATGCCATTGCATTTTTTCTAAAAGTAAGTCCGATCGATTTCATAACAGGCACTCAGTGGAACCCATCGGGACGACAGGCTAGTTATGGGATTGTGCCATTACTGGTAAGTACTACCTTGGTCACGCTGGGAGCAATGGTAATAGCAATCCCTCTGGGTATAGGCACAGCAGCGTTTATCTCAGAATATGCCGGAAAGAGATTGAAGAACATTCTGAAACCTGCGATCGAGATGCTGGCCGCTGTACCATCTGTAGCTATTGGTTTTTTAGGCATCGTTATTGTTGGGCCTTTCCTGGCGCGCCTGATAGGTCAGCCCAATGGATTGAACGCATTGAATGGGGCTATCCTTCTTTCTGTAATGGCACTGCCTACTATTATCACCGTTACCGAAGATGCACTACGCGGCGTACCACATTCATATAAAGAAGCCAGTTACGGAATAGGCGCAAATAAGTGGCAGACATTGACAAAAGTAACGATTCCCGCCGCTGCACCCGGAATACTGGCGGCAATAATGCTGGGTATAGGACGTACAATAGGCGAAACCATGACCGTGCTCATGGCTACCGGCAATGCGCAGGCCTTTCCGCATGGCTTCTTCAGATCTGTGCGCACTATTACAGCTACAATAGCCATTGAAACCGGAGAGGTACCCTACCAGACCACCCACTATTTTGCCCTGTTTGCCATAGCCACCGTACTCTTTATAATGACACTTGTAGTAAACCTGATAGGTGAGTATTTTGTAAACAGGTTCAGAAAATATCATTCCGCATGAAAAAACTCACGCCGTTTATCGAATGGGGTACGTTACTTTTCTGCACCGGAACGGTATGTTTCTACTTGTTCGTAATTCTATTTGACCTTATCAGCAAAGGAGCCCCTTCAATATCGTGGGAGTTTATAAGTACGCAGCCTCGTGCCGGCATGACAATGGGAGGCATTTTACCGGCCATAACAGGCACTGTATTACTCACGATAATTACAGCAATAGTATCTGTACCATTTGGTATCAGCTGCGCAATATACCTTAATGAATATGCTGTTGATAGCTGGCTTACCCGGATCATCCGCGCTTGTATCCGCAATCTTTCCGGTGTACCATCTATCATCTACGGACTCTTCGGGCTGGCACTATTTGTACAAGGACTCCATATGGGTACATCATTGGTATCTGCCGGTTTCACATTAGGACTGCTCTCCCTCCCGTATATTATCACCACAACAGAAGAAGCACTGCGCCGCATACCAGCAAGCACACGTGAAGCAGCACTCGCCGTCGGCGCCACGCAGTTTGAGTCTATTAGAGATGTCGTAATTCCGGCAGCACTGCCGGGCATTCTTACCGGGGTTGTTTTAACACTTTCGAGAGCGGCCGGTGAAACTGCGCCGATAATGTTTACCGGAGTAGCATTCTACATCAACAGCCCGGCAGGAAATATCAACCAGGAGTTTATGTCACTACCATACCACTTGTATATGCTGGCTACGCAGCACCAGTCTATTGACGTGGTACGACCACTTGCCTATGGCACAGCACTGGTCTTAATAATGGTAGTTTTTATTTTAAACCTTACCGCCTTCTACATACGTTATAAACATAGTAAGAATGACAGATGAGTTCATTAAGCTTTCGGCGCAATCGGTGAACCTGTGGTTTGGCAGCAAGCAGGTATTAAAAAATATCAATATCGACTTTCCGCAAAACCAGGTTACCGCCCTTATCGGCCCTTCGGGTTGCGGAAAGAGCACATTGCTGCGCTCATTTAACCGCATGCACGACCTGCTACCCGATGTAAAAATAGAGGGCAAACTGATGCTGGATCAGCAGGACCTCTATGAAAAAAATATTTCTGTGACCCAATTGAGAAGACGCGTGGGCATGGTGTTCCAGAAAGCTAATCCTTTCCCAAAGAGCATCTACGAAAATATCAATTACGGTTTGAAAATAAACGACATTCCTAAAGGCGATCGTGATCAGATAATCGAAAAAGCACTAAAGGAAAGTTACATTTGGGATGAAGTAAAAGATGAATTACAGAAGCCGGCAACCCGACTGTCGGGTGGGCAGCAACAACGCCTGTGCATAGCGCGCACCGTAGCCCTGCGCCCTGAGGTGATTTTGATGGATGAACCTTGCTCTGCATTGGACCCACTGAGCACACTGAAGATAGAAGAACTTATAACGAAGCTCAAAAAGGACTACACCATAATAATAGTCACTCATAATATGCAGCAGGCACAACGTGTTGCGGACAAAACAGTGTTTATGTACCTTGGGGAAGTCATTGAAATGGGCGACACACAAGAAATTTTTAATAACCCTACGAATGAACTTACCGGCAACTATGTAAAAGGCAGATTCGGATAGAAGATCACTTCACCCGGGGAATAGAAAATAAGGGGATGCTACCATAAATTTGCAAAATGAACGCTCAAGATGAATTAGTTGCTGTCATCAAAAAATTCAAAGAGTATGCCAACAATGGCAATCGGATCTTACGAGCGCAATACCAGCAGCAAGTAGGCCCATTGTCGGCGCGGCGGTTGGACTACATTACAAAAACAGGCAAAATAACTACTGCAGACGGCAATCTGCTCTATAATTTCCATGGCATTGGTGTACACCTTGAATTCCCTGATAAGCGTGTAGTAGATTTTGATTACGAAATGACACAGTCGGAAGATGGAGACAATATTAATTTACCTTCCAATTTCAGTTTGTATTCGCTACACCAATTTATAAATAGCGGCAGTGACCCAGACTCGCCATTAAAGAATGCTATCCTATGCGAGACTGCACTAACACAACTGGTGAGGAATAAGGTGGTTACCCCATTGACCTATCCCAACATGGTAGTTCCAAACAGGTTCTATTTCTTGTAAGTGGGTGATTTTACAGCCCCCCTACTCTATCACCTCATCCTTCCCTTCCTCGGCCACCTCATCTTCATGAAAATACGACCATACTATACGGGCTTTTGATGCACCTATAACACGGGTCAACTCGCGCTCGGTAATGGTCTTTATGTTTTTGACAGAGCGGAATTCCTTAAGCAGATCAGTAGCTGTCTTTTCTCCAATTCCCGGTATGCCCTCCAGGTCGTTTTTGATCGTTCCCTTGCTGCGCACCTGCCTGTGAAAGGTAATACCAAAGCGGTGTACCTCATCTCTTATACGGCGTATGAGCAGGTGAGCAGGGTTGTCGTAAGGCAATTGCAGCGGCTCGCTATCACCGGGAAAGAAGATAGATTCCTCTCTCTTAGCCAGGCCAACAACAGCCATACGGCCTATTAGTCCTAAGCGTTCTATACTCTCCATAGCAGCACCCAGCTGGCCTTTACCACCATCTATGATCACCAGCTGCGGTAGCGGCTGGTTGTCTTCGCTCAACTTCTTGTATCTACGGTACACTATCTCGCTCATAGAGGCAAAGTCATTGATACCCTCTACTGTCTTTATATGGAAATGACGATAGTCCTTCTTTGATGGCACACCTTCTTTAAAACATACCATTGCTGCTACCGGGTATGAACCCTGGAAGTTAGAGTTATCGAAACACTCTATGTGCAAGGGTAGCTCAGTGAGCTGCAACGACTCCTGCATTTCTGCAAGCACATTCAGCGTTTGATCTTTGGTTGCCTGAGTAAGCATCAATGCATCTTTTCGGCGCATCTCCTGCAGGAATATCTCGGCATTCTTTATACCCAGGTCCAGCAGTTGTTTTTTATCTCCGGCTTTGGGTATGGTCACCTTTACATTAGGGTCGGTTACATTCACCATTATAGGTACTATCACCTCTTTGGCATTGCTCTGGAAAGTATCGCGCAGGTTATCGAGTGCTAGTGACAAAACATCTTCTTCCAGCTCATCTACCTTCTTTTCTATCTGTAGTGTTTTGGTATGTATAATGCTCCCCTGAGATAGCATCATGTAATTGACATAGAAGTAATTGTCGTCGCTGAGAATACACGCTATATCAGCATTGTTGAGGTGCGGATTCACGATGATAGATTTACTCTGGTAATTGAGCAAAGACTCTATCTTCAGTTTCATCATCTGCGCCTTCTCAAATTTCATATCAGCAGCATATCCGTTCATCTCTACCTTCAATGCCTTGATCACATCGCCTATATTGCCCTTCATTACATGGCGCACGTGCTGTAACTTTTCATTATAATCCTCCAGCGTCTGCAGGCCCTCGCATGGGCCTTTGCAATTGCCCAGATGGTATTCAAGGCATACCTTAAATTTACCTTTGGCAATATTGGCCTGTGTGAGATTAAGACTGCAGGTACGCAGCGGTATGTTTTGTTTTACTATATCCAGCAACTCCTTTACCCTGAAAACACCGGTGAAAGGCCCCAGGTATTCCGACCCATCACGTATCAACCTGCGGGTGAGAAATACACGCGGGAAAGGTTCCTTCTTAATAACAATGTAAGGGTAAGTTTTGTCGTCTTTAAGATCAATATTAAAGCGGGGCTGATAGTGCTTAATTAAAGAGTTTTCCAGCAGGAAGGCATCGTGCTCAGAATCTGTTACGGTAAAATCTATAGAGTGTATGAGTGAGACCAGTTTACGGGTCTTATAATTATCTACTGTTTTATTAAAGTAAGAACTCACCCGCTTCCGCAGGTCTTTGGCCTTACCTACATATAAAAGTGTTTTTTCAAGATCATAGTATTTATAACAACCCGGCTGGTGCGGGATAGTTTGCATCAATGCGCTGAATTCCTGTTTCGTCATATTTAACCTTCCTCTTCTCTATCGTATTGCATCGTACTGCGTGATCTTATCCTTCTTCGCTCCTATCAGCGGATCCGTGATCTCATGCACCTGTATTGTCCTCAATGGTGTGTAAAGCAACTTCTGCTTTGTTTCACCCAAAATGTCTTTTTGTATGTTTCTATATACAAGCCTCTCACCTTCATAGTATTGATATCCATGGTAAGCAGCAGTTTCTGCACAAACATGTCTGACTTGTTGGCAACATACATAAAGTCGTGTGTATTATCCAACTCATCATCAAATTGGCTGAATGTATACTTATTGAGGTACTTCCTGTCGCTGATATCGGTAGCTATAAATGGCCCCAACACAGCAGGCCAGTCCATCAGTTCAGCATTGGTCATGCTGGAATCTACTTTGCCATTCTCCTTAATGGTCTTCTTAAAAGCCACAGGTTCACCGGCATGAGATTGCCACTCATCGATTATGTACTGGTTAACAGAAAAATAGTTGCCCTTTACATCGGTGAGCACATCTATCTGGGTTCTTTCCTTACAAGAAGAAAAAAACAAAACAAGTGCCATACAGCCGATAAAATACTTCGAGATTATTTTCACAGGGTAAATTTAGTAAAAATGGCTCAATTGCTTAATGGCTTAATGGCTCAATTAGCAATGTGGAAATGTGGAAGATGCGAAAATGTGAAAATTGTTTGTGTAGATAACGCTCAATTCAATTGCGGGTCAATCGGCATATTGGCAAGGAAAGAATAGTTCTTACCCAGGCTGCTAATGGCTTGCTTCCATACTAAGTGTGGTTCAGTTTCGAAGAGCAGCTCATCTGTAGGTTCACCTACTAACCAGGTATGCTCAGTCATTTCCCGGTCCAGCTGCCCTTCCGACCATCCCGAATAGCCCATAAACAGGCGCAGGTCCTTTTCTTCGTAATTGCCTTCCTGTACAATTTTCTTCAGCGTCTCATAGCTACCACCCCAATATACACCGGGAGATACGGGTATTCCGCCCAGCACATCGGGCATTCTGTGTAAGATGTGTAAAGTATCGGGTTGCACAGGACCTCCCTGATATATTGCAAGGGGCGGCATAAATAATAACTGATCGGCGAGCAAGTCGCCCAAAGTAAGGGCTGTAGGCTGATTGAGTATAAACCCTATCGTTCCTTCTTCAGTATGTTCGCACAGCAATACAACTGATCTGGAGAAATCGGGATCACTAAGAAATGGCGCGGCGATCAGCAGTTTGCCTTTTGCCGGTGGTATTTTGGGGGCTTTATCATTAGGGTATATAAAATCCATGATGATAAATGTAATACATCAAGGCATTATTTCAAAACAATGCGTCTTGTAATAACGTTAAGATTAACGCCCAGGAGGGAATTCTACTTGCCTTTGAGAAAATTATCCATCTCCTCACGGTAATTCTTCATTGCCAGCTTTTGCTTAACCTGCTTAAAATTGGCTTTGTCTGTTGTCTTGCTATATGCCCATTGTGCAAATTCTACCTTGGTGCTTTCAAAGCCAAAACAATCCATTAGCGACATTACCTGTGCCGTGGTCAAAGATTCGTTTTTCAGCACCTCTTTGGCCGCCGTCATCTTTTCAGTATCGGTAGTCCTTACGTTTATTTTGGTCTTTAGTTTATCGGTCTTTGTTGCAGCCTTCTTGGTTGCTTTAGCAGGCTTGCCGGCAGTAGTGCCTTCCCCCTCATCAATAGTCACCGGTGAGGCTACTGGCATACCATCAGGCAGCGGCGATGCTACATTGTCATCATTATTATTATTGCCCTGTGTGTTATTATAGGTGTCCTGATTAGATGTGCTGATCTGCGGAGCTACAGTATTATCTGTTCGACTATCGTAATTATTGAGGTTATAATTATTATAACCCTGCGGATCTGTAGGCTGGTTAGATTGCACGGCATTCATATCCATTTCTGTAATAGCCGCCTCGCGGGTATGCGGATCTACTGTACACAAAGATGCCTGCCCCTGGTAGGTTTTTACCTTACCTTCCCATATGATTCCCTCACCTGTACGGCCATTAGACAAAGTTTCTGTAACATACACTATTACATAATGCCTGCCCCTTGGCAGATCATTCACTGTTACAGATTCGCCCGACTTACGAAAATGACGACCATCTACCGATACCGTTATGGGCCTTCTGTCTGTAAGACTTATTTTGAGCATGGTCTGCGCAAATGAGGGAGCTATTCCTGCGATCAAAACGAGCAATGTGCCAACTATCTGTTTCATATAAAAACGATCTGTTATTAAAAGGGACCTATGGATATTCATTGGGGATATCTCAATTGTCGTGCCATTTTTTATGGTTGTAGCAATAATGCGCAGATAATTCCCGCTGACACACCCGCATTGAGGGATTCCGCACCGCCAAGGCGGGGAATCATCACTTTTTGCGTTGCCTGCGCCAATACTTTCGCGGACACCCCTTTAGATTCATTACCTATGACCAGGATACCGGCGGCAAGTTTAGCTGTAGTGTATATATTTTCTCCGTCTAGTGTAGCGGCGATAACAGGTATCTTACTATTGCTGAGAAACGCTTCAAGATCGGTCTCATAGAGGTTTACGCGTAGATGCCCCCCCATAGAAGATTGTACTACCTTAGGATTATACACATCTACACACCCTTCCCCGCAAACTATATGGTTAATGCCAAACCAATCTGCAATGCGGATAATGGTACCCATATTACCGGGATCCTGTATGTTATCCAGCGCCAGGCACCACTCCTCCATCTCTTTCAGTTCAGGCACATCTTTTTTGTGAACCACCAGCAGCACCTGGTTAGGTGTGGATAATGACGATACCGCCAATAGCTCAGCGTCGTCAGCAATATGTAATTCAGCTTCAGGGTGCAGCGCTATCAGGTGATGGCTCCCATCTACCCACAGTTGCGTAGCAACAATTTTTTGAATACGTGCATCGCTGCGCAGCCATTCCTCTGCTATCTTCGCACCCTCGGCGATAAATACTTTGTGCTCGTTCCTGAATTTCTGGTGGGTTAACGAGCGAATATATTTACTTTGTGTTTTGGATAACATAGTCTTGCAAAACTATTGTTTAATTTGGGCAATTTAAGTGAATCCCTATTTTACAGCACGGTTTTTGCTTATCGGTTGTCAGATAATAATTGATTTTTAAACTACGGAATGAATAGTAAAGCGCGATCATGCAATAAATTAGTTACCATGGCACTGCTGCTGGCAGTATGGATGGTAGCAGGTTGCAGCAGCACTAAACATATACCCGAAGGCCAGCACCTGCTGAGAAGCAATCGCGTGAAGCTGAAAAGTGACGTTGTTATTTATAATAAAGGTGAAATAAAGGACAACCTGGCTCACCTGGTAATGCAGAAGCCCAATACTTACGTGGGATTTTCACTGGGTATAATGCCTGTGAGACTCTGGCTTTATAACTTCAGGTACAATAAACTGAAAGACCTACCCGACACATCGCTCCCAAAAACAGTAGAGCGGCCCGCACTGCTCGACACATCATTTATCCCAAAAAGCATACAAAATATGCGGGCATACCTGTTTAATCAGGGGTTCTTTTATGCTAAAATAACCGATACTATTACCTACAAACACAAAAAAGCATACGTTACTTACAATGTAAACACCGGCAATAACTACCTCATCAACAAGATACACCTGGATATTGATGACAGCAGCATAAAAAAACTGGTAAGTGAGAATATGCTGGCTTCAGGCCTTAAAAAAAACAAAGCATTTACCTACGTACTTCTTGATGATGAGCGCAGCAGGCTATCAACTTTAATAAGAAATAACGGCTACTATCAGTTCTCACAAGACAATATCAGGTTCGAGATAGATACCATGGACAAGGAGTTCTTCAGAGATGTAGAGAACCCTTTGGAGAATGCGATCAATTTCATCTCCTCCACCCGCACCAATAAAAAACCAACAATCGATATCTACGCCATTATCCGGAGTGTGGAAGATTCTGCAAATGTATCATTCACATCAGGAGCGGTAACAGTTTATCCTGATTATGGTGGCGCCGAAGACAGGCAAAATTCGCGGATGAGGCAGTATACAGTAGACAGTATCCTGTTCAAATACCACGAAAATTATGTACATGCCAAAGTACTGGCAGACAGAATATTCCTGGCACCGGGTAAGAAATATTCGCAGTCTGATTACGACAAGACCATTGTATCGCTGAATGAATTGGGCATATTCCAGTACATCCGTGTACAGACCTATGAGAATCCCAAAGACAGCACACTGAGTTATAACATATACCTGAACAAGACCAAGAAGCACGACATCAATATCAATAGCGACGTGACCAGTGGCTCTACCTACCAGTTCGGTATGTCGGGCGGATTGAGTTTCAGAGATAAAAATTTCGCCAAAGGAGCAAATCTGCTGTTGGTATCACTTAACGGCGGTATCGAATATAACTACAGCGACAAAGTAGGTAAAGAATTTTTCGACCACTTCTCCCTCCTCACCCGTTACTATGGTATCAATGCCAGTATAGACTTCCCCAAGTTTGTAGCGCCCATCTCATCTAGTCTCTTCAGCAACTCCAGTTTACCTCATACCATTATTACCGGTGGTGCCAATGTTATTGAGCGTGTACAATACTTTACCCTCGTAAACAGTAGCGCCTACTTCAAGTACAACTGGCGCCAGTCGAGAGCAACAACATGGGAATTGGCTCCTGCATTTGTGAACATCATCAGGTTGCCTGTAAAATCCGACCTGTTCCAGGAGCGACTGAATAGTAATGCCTATCTCCGTGACAGCTATAAGGAAGTATTTATAGAAGGAGAGAACATTACCTACACCTACAATAACAGTGAGCGCAAACTGGGCAAAAACTATTTCAGATTAAAGATCGGGCTGGAAGAAGCCGGTGGTGTACTGGGGGCAGTAAATTCTCTGGGATATGCATTAAATGACCTCTTCAGAATTAAGTACGCACAGTATGGCAAGCTCGATTTTGACGCACAGCGCTTCATCACCTTGCCGCACTCTATAGTTGCCTTCCGTTTGTATGGTGGTGTAGGCGTACCTTATGGCCAGTCAGACGTACTACCTTATGTAAAGCAGTTCTACGTGGGTGGCCCATACAGTCTTAGAGGTTGGAGAATACGCACACTCGGTCCGGGTAGCTCATTCGATAGCTCTCTGCTGACCCAGACTAACACCCTCGATCGTACGGGAGATATAAAGCTGGAATTGAACAGCGAATACCGCTTCCCTATTTTACCATTATTTGCGGGAACTGTAAAAATGAACGGTGCTCTCTTTGCCGATGCCGGTAATATATGGCTGGCGAAAAAAGACAGCGCATACGCCAATGGTGAATTTCAGCTGAGCAGGCTTGGACACGATATAGCTATGGATATAGGCGCAGGTACGCGTTTTGAAATTGCCTCATTCATAACCCTGCGACTGGACGTGGCCATGCCAATTAAGAAACCATACGTCAGCAGCAATGGCGGCTGGGTGCTCAACCAGATAGACTTTGGCAACTCTACCTGGAGAGCCAATAATGTAGTGGTCAATATTTCGATAGGCTATCCGTTCTAAAACTTAAAAGTGAAAACTTAAAAGTAAAAAGTGTGTCATTGCATGTATACACTTTAGCTGCGCCTTAAGGATAATACACCATTCTACCACTCTGCTGAAAATCGTTCAGCGT
>CANBQQ010000011.1 GCA_947371715.1 Flavipsychrobacter stenotrophus | reverse complement strand
AATGACATCACTTATTTTTCTGTAGATATTCGCATACCCGGCTATGGCACTACACTAAATCAGCAGATCCATAGCCTGGAGCTGCATCTCGATCCCTATAGTGGTTCATTCAAATTTCGTAACCTTCCGGCAGATATTCCTGCTCCAGTTACTGCTCTTGAACCTAAACTGAACGAGGCCATCAGGAATATCGGAAAATAGCAGATAGAATGGCGTTAATTTCAGTTTATATGCACTTAACTCAATAATGGGTTTTGGCCAGCCCCAAAGGGGCGAAACACAACAGCCGGGGGTGAAGCCCTCGGTTAAATAGAGTACAAAACACAAAGCCCTGAAGGGGCGAAACAACTTTGGTAGTAACATTGAGTTAATGTCATTGCGACGTTAGGTACAAAAGTTTTTTAGCACGTAACGTCTCAATTTTAATAATCAAAGGTGTATAGCAAGGCTCAAATATTCACCTGAAATACGCTCTAAATGACCGAGTGGTAATAATGAATTACATTTACAGCTATTAAAAATAGGTGTAAAGCCAAAGATGAAACAAATAGAAAGCGAATTAGTAAGCCTTAATAAGTATATCAGCTCATCGGGATTCTGCTCGAGAAGGGAAGCCGACAAATTGATAGAATCGGAAAGAGTGACTGTAAATGATCTGCCTGCATTTCCCGGAGACAGAGTTATGCCCGGTGATAAGGTAGAAGTAGATGGTGAGCCGATAAAGAAAAAGAAGAAGACCGTTTATATAGCTTGCAACAAGCCTGTAGGTGTTACCAGTACTACAGATGTAAGAGATAAGACCAACATCATTACCTTCCTCAATCACCCTACACGTATATTTCCCGTAGGCCGCCTCGATAAGGATAGTGATGGATTGATATTGCTGACAAACGATGGTGATATTGTCAATAAGATCCTCCGCGCAAGTAACAACCACGAAAAGGAATACATAGTAATAGTTGATAAGAACATTACACCCGAGTTCATACAACAAATGAGCAACGGTATACCTATACTGGGCACCCGCACTAAAAAGTGCGAAGTAAGGCAGGAAGGTAACAAGCGTTTCCGAATCACGCTTACGCAGGGCCTTAATCGCCAGATCCGCCGTATGTGCGAGTATCTGGGTTATGAGGTGCAGAAGCTGACACGTATCCGTATCATGAACATCAACCTGGAAGGGATGGCGGTAGGCCACTGGCGCTACCTTTCACAGCCCGAAATGGATAAGCTCAATGATATGATGAGCGGTTCGAGCAGTGAAGCAAAGCCGGGCAAACCAAAGTCTGAAAGAAAACCATTCAACCCCGATGATAAGCAGGAGAGTGAAAAGGAAACCAAAGCAAGATTGCGTAAGGAAGCATTTCTCGATCGGGAAATGGGTGGAAGGACTGATGCTGTCGATAATGAAATAATTGGGGTAAAGAAGGTAACCAGCCGCAAAGAGAAGGCGAAGAGAGAAAAAGAAAACTACTTCAAGGTAAAGAAAGAGAAGGAGCAGAAAGCCGGTGTGCCAAGTGCCAAGACAAAGAAGAAGGGCCGTGTTGTAAGTGACTTTGAATCTGCAAGCATCGAAGAGCAGTCGATGGCTGTAGACCCTATGCGCCCGCGCAAGAAAAAGAGCGATAGTTATAAGGGCTTTAGAGATAAAGGCGATAAGAAAGATAAACCTGGCTTTGATGCCAAGGGTAATAAAATAGTAAAAGGCAAGAAGGAACCCCGTGGCGGCAAAGACGAAACCGGCAAGAGAGACGGCAAAGTAAAGCGGGAAGAGAAAGGTATGAAAGCTGAGAAGGGCATGGGCCGCAGAGACGAAAAGCCAAGAAGATTAAGGCAGTCTGACAGCGACGCCGCCAAGAAGAAAACCCGCAGTGAAGAGAAAGGAAAAGCGTCAACACCAAAAGGCAAGCGGGCCGCAGTTAACTTTAAGACTACCAACAAGCCTACCCCGAGAGGAAGAGGATAAAATAAAAAAAGCAGAATGTATTGATTTACATTCTGCTATTTACTTACTCAGTTTTAGTAGACCTTTAAAACCTATACCCGAGTTTTAATCCACCTTCTACTATCCCGTTTATACCCTGATTCTCACCATCAAGTTTGTGTATATAAGTGAAGCCGAAGCCAAAGTCTAAGCCGAGGTAGAAATGGGGTGTAGCATTGAAGTTGATGGAGTTATTGACCATTATACCGAGCAGGAAGTTACTGCGTGTTTTGTATTCCGGTACAATAGGATTGTAGACAGGAACTGTATTCTGCCCTGCACCTACAACCAGTGATGGACCTATTGCATATTTTATTTTTCCGAAACCGCCTGTAGGATAAAATTTGATACCAGGCATGAAATAGAACATGGCATCCTGTTTATTGCCGTATTTCTGGTCGTGTGCCAGGTTGAATGTAACAACTACAGGCAAGATAAATGCTACGATCGCCTCTTTATCTATTGCCTGTTCATAACTTATTGATAGTCCTACACCATTCTCGGTGAATTGCATCGGGGCAATGGCCAGAACTTTATTGAAAGGCGATAGCACCGGAACAGTTGGGTCGGTAACCGGTGTGGCTTCCTGCGCGTTAGCATTGCTAATGATGAATAATGAAAGTGCCGAAGCCAAAAGTATCTTAGATATCATAACTGTGTGTTTATGATAAGACAACAGTAATCGTGCCACCAGGCTATTTACTTTCGGCTATGCTATAAATAAGAATGGGATAAACGCATTGCGATCATCCCATTCCAATAATTGATCTAAAGAATTTCTTAGAATCTGTAGCCGATCTTAAAGCCACTCTGCACCACGCCTGTAAGGCCATCATTATTGCCGGCCAGCCTGTTGATGTAGGTGAAACCAAAACCGAAATCAAGGCCCAGGTAGAAATGCTCAGTAGGATTAATGTTCAATGAATTGCTGACCATAATGCCTACAATAAACTTACTCTGGGTAGTGTAGGTGGTAGTAGTAGTGTACGGGAAATTAGGATCATAGATACTGGTTCCCTTTGTTTTTTCGCCGGCGCCTATTACCAATGATGGTCCGATAGCATACTTTACATTGCCATGGCTGCTTGTAGGGTAGAACTTGATACCCGGAGAAAAGTAGAACATTGCGTCCTGATGGTCGCCGTTTGATACGTTGTTATTAAGATTGAACGTTGCTATTAGCGGAAGATTGTAAGCTACTATACCGGCTTTATCTATCCCTTTTTCGTAGCTGAAAGCAAGACCTACGCCATTCTCGGTAAACTGTATTGGTGCAATGGCAATGATATTGCTGTTTTCACCATTATGCGCCGGGCTTGCCGGTGCTTCGTCTGTCTGCGCTTTGGCAATACCTGAGATCAACAATGGCAAAGCGAGCATTAACAACTTTTTCCTGAACATATAAATTGAATTAAAAATGAAATTTTGAAGGAAACGAAAAATTAAAATCTGTAGCCCAACTTAAACCCGGCCTGCACCATACCTGTTATGCCCTGATTAGTACCACCAAGCTGGTTGATGTAAGTAAAACCGAAACCAAAGTCCATACCCATATACATGCGTGGAGAAGGATTAATGTTGAGTGAGTTATTGACCAATATGCCCAATATAAATTTGCTGTGTGTTTCATAAGGATTAAAGCCGCTCAGATAAGAATATCCTGACCAGTAGTTATAATCTCCACCTGTGGTTTTTTCGCCTGCACCTATTACCAGCGATGGGCCAACTGCATATTTGGTGCGGCCATGACTACCAGTAGGGTAGAACTTTAGACCGGGTGAAAAATAGAACATTGCATCCTCATGTTTGCCATTATGTGCTTCGTTCTGGCCATTGAGGTTGAACGTGGCTATTACCGGAAGGGAGTAGGCGATAATACCTGCTTTATCAATTGCCTTCTCATAACTTACCGCAAAGCCTACTCCGTTTTCGGTAAATTGAATAGGGGCTATTGCCAATATGTTGTCTGCAAGCTTCATATTAGCGGTACGATAGTTGTGGAAACCCATACGTTGTACGCGTGCCGGTCTGGTCATGTTTTCACCATCGTTCTCACCACTGAACCGTTCCTCAACGCCATTTTCATAGCGTACTTTGTCCACTTCCCTTAATGAAATAGAATAAACTGATCCATTAACATTGTTCCAGTTCGAATAGATAATGTTGGCTTTGTTTATTTCCCTTATTTTAGCCTCAATAACATTGCCATTGCTTTGAAATATCCTGTCTTGCGCTATCGCTGCCGACACAGAAAGTAAGGATAAGATAGTGGCTATAAACGACTTTTTGTTCATATAAAAGGTATGTGTTATTTTCTAACAGCATTAATTGTGCCAAAAATGCAAAATAATACAACTGCCGATATAAAATCAGAACCTGTATCCCATTCTGAAAGCCAATTGATTAAGCATGCTTACACCTGAGTTAATTCCCCTCGACCGGTCAATGTATGAAAAGCCTAGTCCATAATCAATACCCAGATATACGCGCTGGCCAAATTGATAGTTAAGAGAATTATTTACCATTATACCTAACAGGAATCTTGTACCTACGCGGTCGCTCGGGTAATATGAACTATAATCACTTGCCTGACCTGCTCCAATGACCAGCGATGGACCTACCGCATATTTAGTATGACCAAAACAGGTGGTAGGGTAAAATTTAAGCCCCGGCATAAGAAAAATTATCGGGTCTTCGGTGGTTCGGATAGACGCATTTCTTTTAGAGAAGTCTACGCCCCCCATTGCCTGTATCGTGTAAGTAACAATGCCTCCTGCATCAATACCTCTTTCGTAGCTGATAGATGTACCAATGCTACTTTCAAATAAGTGAACAGGAGCAATTGACCATACTGTATACTTTGGAATAGTAGTCTTTTTATCCTTCGTATCAACATGCTGACTATAGGCTTTGTTGGACATTAGGAAGGCAGCGAAAAGTAATAAAGACCGAAAGGTCATAACCCCCGTGTTTTAGTTTGTATTAAAATCTATAGCCGATCTTCAATCCGCCCTGCGTAAGACCTGTAATGCCATCATTCACTCCATTTAGGCGATTCAGATATGTAAATCCGAGCCCGAATTCAACGCCAAGGTAGATATGTGGAGTAGGGGTGAAGTTCACTGAGTTATTGACCATAATACCAAACAGGAACTTATCATAAAGCTGATCGTTGTTGTAATAGTAGTCATCTACTCTTTGTTGACCTGCACCTATTACCAAAGATGGCCCCAGTGCATATTTTATCTTTCCATAACATGAAGTAGGATAGAACTTAAGGCCTGGCATAAAATAGAACATCGGGTCCTGGTGACGCTTATTGCTGAAGCTCGAGGTAGTTGAGTTTAATGTGGCTATGGCAGGGAGTACATACGTAACTATGCCATGCTTATCTATGCTATGCTCATAGCTAACAGACAGGCCAACGCCATTTTCTGTAAACTGCATTGGCGCCACTGCCAGAACTTTATACTTTCTTGCTGTCGGTACTTGACCAATTTCATTCATGTAGATACTGCTGGGCATCTGCTTATTTCCGGACCTACTGTCATCATCATCATCAGTTTGCGCAAAAGTTGTGTTGAATGAAAGTAATGCAGCAACAAAAATACCCGGGAAATATTTGGCCATATATGCAGAGTTATAGAATGGTGATTATTAATTGTAAATATACTATGTAATTCTGTTATCCATGGTAAGTAAACTCACCATAAGGACTACTGATCAGTAATTCTTTTTTGTCAGAGGACTCAACGTATCCGGATATCTGTGCTTCAATGTTGAAGGACTTTGAAATGGCTATGATGCTTTCTGCAGTGGCCTTATCTGTAAATATTTCCAGTCTTTGTCCCATGTTAAATACCTGGTACATTTCCTTCCAGCTGGTTCCTGCCGACTCTTGTATCATGGTGAATAACGGAGGAACAGGCAATAAATTGTTTTTAACCACACGCAAAGGTTTAGGAAGGTAATGCAGGCATTTGGTTTGCCCGCCACCGCTGCAATGAATGATGCCGTGAATAGCGTCAAAGTGTTGTTCCAGCACCTCTAAAATAACCGGTGCATAGGTGCGGGTAGGGGCGAGGATCATCTTACCTACATCAAGTCCTGTTTCTGTTGCATCTGTAAGTGAATATTTTCCATTATAAACTACTTCTGCGGGTAGGTTAGGGTCTACACTTTCAGGGTAAAGGCGGGCGTAGTCATTCTTCAGCATTTCGTGGCGGGCGCTGGTAAGACCATTGCTGCCCATGCCGCTATTGTATTCATCTTCGTAAGTGGCTTGTCCGTAGCTGGCAAGAGAAACGATTACGTCGCCAGCCTGCATTTTTTCCGTGGTCACCAGTTTGTCGCGGCGCATACGGCAAGCCATAGTACCATCAACAATTACAGTACGTACAACGTCGCCCACATCAGCGGTCTCGCCACCCATCAGGTGAACTGTAAGGCCATATTCACTCAATTTGTCAAAGTAAGATTGTGTACCATTGATCAGTTCTGAAATAACTTCTCCCGGAATCAACTGCTTGTTACGGCCAATAGTTGATGAATAAGTAAAAGGACCTACCGCTCCTACACACAGCATATCATCTATGTTCATTACTATAGAATCAATAGATATACCTTTCCATACACTTATATCTCCTGTTTCCTTCCAGTACATGTAGGCGAGGATCGATTTGGTGCCTGCACCATCAGCATGCATCAGGTTGCAATACTCATCGTCATTGCCCCAGTAGTCGGGGTAAACTTTGCAAAAGGCATTAGGAAAAAGCCCTTTATCCAGTTTCTCAATAGCTTTATGTACGTCTTCCTTCTGTGCGGAAACACCGCGTTGGTTATATCTGCTCAATGTCTATGTTTCAGAGCGCAAAAGTAACCTTTTGAAAAGTAAAAAGTAAAAACTTAAAAGTAAAAATCGTTTCTATGAGTCTACAATCATTTCTCAATCGTACTAAAACAAAAATCTCCCGCATTGGCGGGAGATTCAAATGGTATAAATAAAGTAATTATTATTTCGATGCGGCATTAACCTTCTCATAGGCCACATTGGTACTTACAAACTCAGGTACCAGGTCCTTCATCAGGTAAACTGTCTCCAGCGTATAATGTTGTTTGGCGCAGGCGATTAACTTTTCTACTCTTTTGCTTACATCAGCAAAATTGTATTCGCGGACATCTGCTATCAAGATCTTTTCGTGGTAGGTTGGGCGCGTATTTTCGGCGTTGTTCAACAACTCCTCATATAGCTTTTCTCCCGGTCTCAGTCCGCTGTAAACGATCTGTATATCTACATCCGGTTCCTTGCCTGCCAGGCGAATTACCTTCTTTGCCAGATCAGCGATCTTTACCGGCTTGCCCATGTCAAATACAAATATCTCACCCCCTTGGCCCATAACACCTGCTTCTAATACCAATACGCAAGCTTCAGGAATGGTCATGAAATAACGGGTAATTTCCGGGTGAGTAACTGTTATTGGTCCACCTTTTTCCAGCTGCATTTTAAAGCGGGGTATTACCGATCCGTTAGAACCGAGTACATTGCCAAATCTTGTTGTTACAAACTTGGTAATGTGTGGCTTGCCATCCTCTTTATGCAGCTCCATATCATTGAGCATAGACCTGTAGAAACTCTGTGTGAATATCTCGGCAATACGTTTTGATGCACCCATTACATTGGTAGGGTTAACCGCCTTGTCTGTAGAGATCATTACAAACTTTTCTACTTCATTCGCAACAGACAGTTCTGCAAGATTTTTGGTGCCCAGTACATTGTTCATTACTGCTATAGACGGATTGTCTTCCATCAACGGCACGTGCTTGTAAGCTGCTGCGTGGAAGACTATCTGCGGGTTGTACACCTCAAACAGGTGCTCCATGCGCTGCCTGTCTGTGATGTCTCCCAGATAAGCCTTAATGTTTGCATTCTTATATTTCTCCTGTATCTCCAGGGTGAACTCATGCATCGGCGTTTCAGCCTGGTCACAAAGTATAATAAGAGATGGACGATAGTTAAGCAGCTGTCGAACGAGCTCACTACCTATGGAGCCTGCAGCACCCGTAACCAATATCTTCTTGCCTTTCAGCTCGGTATATATGGCTTCGTTATGTATTTTAATCACTTCTCTTTCAAGAAGGTCTTCAATGTTTATATTCTGTAGCTGCTGCGTATCCAGTTTGCCGTTCAGCCAGTCACGCATTGTAGGTACCTGCTGTATACGTATGCCATAGTGCAAACAATTATCTACAAGTGCATTCAGCTTATCTTTTTCAGTGATCTTATTGACAAATATCACCAGCTCTACACCTTCATTCTTCAGCTTTTCAATGTTACTCTCATTGGTAGTATAAATAGGAATACCTTCCAGCAATTTACCGTTGCCACTTAAGTTATCATCTAAAAATGCAACTACCTGCATATCTCCGTTGGGCAGGTTGTTCATTACATTTTTTATGTGCAATCCATTAGCAGAGGCATTATATACTGCAACTTTTTTGCGGGGCACTTTTTCGCCTTCAGAGTATAATTTGTAGAACTGGAAACAATACCTCACCGCCAGGCGATAAGAGATGATCACAAAGCTGGTGATGAAAAAGTTGATGGTAACAACCTGTAGTGTAAAGAAGTTCTGCGAATGATAAACAAAAATATTAACTGCCAGATAAAAAAATGAGGCAATAGCGTTCACCATCACCAATCGTGATGTATCCTCAATATTAGTATATCGTACTATTCCCGCATAACTCTTGAATATATAGAATAGTCCAGCATTCAACAATAGCACAACAACTGTCATGGAGCGTAAACCCACGACTACATGCGGCCATGAAAAATTCATTTTCAGTGCCCTTGCCAGAAACAGGCAAAAACAAACTAAAAACAGATCCAATAAGAAAACCAGCCACCTGGGAAGAATGCGTATTTTATATGCCATACTCTACATTTAAAAATCACCGATCAATATCACAGCACAATCAGGTTTTATCTGACAAAATTACACTCATTTGTTAAGCAATGCAATCCTAAAGACTAACATTAATAATTGCTTAATGCATAAGTGCTACTGCAATATACAAAAACATTTTAATCAAAAAGAAATCGATGTATATTATAATTATTTATAAATAAATCTATTACTAATTAATTATAATTTTTTTATGTTGTCAAAAATAACGAATTTAGCAGGAATTAAAAACAGGAAATTTGCTGGAGGGTAAAAATATACTCATCGTAGACGATAACAAGCTGAATCAGAAGATATTAGGCTTCGTTTTGGAAAAGAATGGTGCTGTTATTAAGGTAGCTGATAATGGCCTTGAAGCGGTAGAATGTGTGCTGTTTCAGCGATTTGATGCCATTGTTATGGACATTCAGATGCCGGAATTGGGTGGTCTTGAAGCATCACGATATATTAAATTTGAAATGGGCCTGAATATTCCCATTGTTGGTCTTACTGCCAATAACGTAGAAGATGAGAAGGCTACATGGACTGCTGCGGGAATGGATATGTGCGTTTCCAAACCGTTTGACCCACCCGTATTATGTGAATTGATTATTCAACTAATTGAAAATAATATTGCATGCCAATACAACACCCTCTAATTGATCTTAGTTACATCAGCGAAATATCGGGCGGCGACGAAGGCTATATACGGGAGGTAGTGGGTATCTTTGTAGATACAATGTCAACCGGAATGCCGAAACTTACTGAGTTGATCAGAAACAACGGCGACTATGAAGATATTCACAAGCAGGCGCACTTTCTTAAATCATCAGCAGGTATTATAAAGATCACCGGTGTTTATGATAATCTGGTAAAGATCGATGGTCTTGCCAAGCAAAGAACCGGGCTGGATGAGATCAAGCAATCACTTAATATTATCATTACAAATTACAACGAATCACTTCCTTTCTTAATAGCGGGAAGGGCTTAATTCTTATCTTAAAGACAATTAATATATAAAGTTAGCAGGTGCACGGCAATTCTCTTAGGGTTGTTGACTACATATGTCTTACCTTTGCACCCTCCAAAAAAGCGAATACTCATGAATAAGAAATCAGGATCTGCATCCGGCAGAGATAATAATAATGAAAAAGGGTATCAACGCAAGGAGGATGGCGGTACCGCAAAACCGTTTGGTAGAAGCAAATATGCAGGTGGTGACAGTAATCCATTCAAGCGTGCTAGTACTAAGGATGACAAACCTTACAATAAAGACGGAGCCGATAAAGTAAGGCCTGCCTTCAAAAAAGATAGTGATGGTCACAAACCTGCTGACGATTCCGACAATCCGTGGAAACGCCCCAGCAAAAGTGGTGACAGAAAAAAATCTGCTCCCAGGGCTGAGAGCGACAATGCCGCTCCAGGAAGTGATGAACATAATCCGTGGAAGAGAGAAAAGAAGGGTGGACGCAGCAAATCTTTTGACAAAAAAGATGGTGATAGTTCTTTTGCCGACCAGAAACCTCGTGAAGATGGCGACAATCCATGGAAACGTGAAAGTAAGGGTGGTGACAGAAAGAAACCTTTTGAAAAAAGAGACGGTGATGCACCTTATGCCGACCGCAAGCCACGCACCGATAGTGACAATGCATGGAAGAGAACTGAAAAGACCGACAGGAAAAAACCTTTTGTAAAGGGAGACGCTGATTATACCGGTAAAGAAGCTGAGAACAAGTGGGAAAGAAGTAATGAAGATGGTAAGAAGCCCTTCCCAAAAAGAGATAGGGCCGAGAAAAGGCCATTCCCTAAAAAAGATGGTGATGCGCCTTATGGTGCAAAGAAACCTTTTCCAAAACGGGATGGAGACGCTCCTTACGGTGCGAAAAAACCTTTTGCAAAGAAAGACGGTGATGCTCCATATGCCCGCAAGCCCCGCCCCGATGGTGATGCGGAAGGAACATGGAAGAAAAAAGATGGCGATGGTGAGAAGAAGCCATATGCTAAAAAAGATAGTTCTGAAGGAAGCCTGTGGCAGAAAGGCATTGACTACAGCGACCGCGGAATGCCAAAGAAGACCGGTGAAAAGCGTGCAATAAAAGATAGCGACAAGCCATTTTTTCAACGCGATGCTGCAAAGGGTGTAGAACCGAAATTTGATGCGCCTGAAGAAATGCCATATGAGTCTTTCGAAATAAGCGACGAGCTGTTGGAAGAAAAGAAGAAGAACAGGAAGGTAGCGGTTAAGAAGGAAGATCCTGCCCGTGCGTTTAAGAAAGAGACTAACGAACCTATTTCATCAAGATATGGTGATAAGCCGGCAAAGAAAGATGCCGGTGATAAGAAGCCTAAAAATAAAATAGAGAAGGCCGACGAAAAGAGACCTTTCAAAAAGGCTCCAGGAGAAGGTAAAAAGCCGTTTGACCGCAAGGACAGACACCCGGAAGTAGAGGCTGGGGAAGATGATGAAGATGACGAACCGATCCGTAAAAAGAAAAGACGCCATCATCATGATGAAGATGAGGAGGAAGAAGAAGTGAAAGGACCGGAGGCAATGCCCTTGAATAAATATCTTGCGCACAGTGGTGTTTGCAGTCGCAGAGACGCTGCAATATTGGTGAAGGAAGGTAAGGTGAAAATAAACGGCGAAGTAATTACCAACCCTGGTCACAAGGTGGGTGATGAAGATGTAGTCTACTTCAATGATAAGAAGTTGACCATACAAAAAGGTATGGTATATATATTACTGAACAAACCTAAAGATTACATCACCACGAACGATGATCCGCAGGGACGTAAAACAGTAATGCAATTGGTAGCTACTGCTGAAGGAGAGAGGTTATTCCCGGTAGGCAGATTGGACAGAAATACTTCCGGTCTGTTGCTGATCACTAATGATGGCGACCTTACACAGAAACTGGCGCATCCGTCTAACAGGGTTAAGAAAATTTACCAGGTTACATTGGATAAGCCGGTTACAAAAGCTGATTTTGAAAAGATCATCAATGGATTAGATCTGGAAGACGGTAAGGCGCATGTAGATGCACTATCTTACCTGGAAACTAAGAGCGAACTGGGAATAGAGATACACATTGGCCGTAACAGAATAGTTAGGCGCATATTTGAAAGCCTTGGCTATGTGGTAGAAAAGCTGGATAGGGTAATGTATGCAAACCTCACGAAGAAAAATCTGCCTCGTGGCAAATGGCGCTACCTTAACGAGCGTGAAATAGTTTTACTAAAGCATTTTAAGTCATAGTATATATATATTAATATTAAAAAGGCATAGAACTAACTGTTTTGTGCCTTTTTTTATTTTTAGTTTGATCTGCATAGTTTGGTTGATTGGTTTCTTTTGCCTGTTTTCTTAACATTCATTATTTTATCTTATCTATTTATAATTAGGTTACTATAAATATTTTTATTTGTGTTAATTTGCACCGCAATAAAAAAGTTAGCCGTTTACTAACGTTTATTGTGCTTCTGTCGTCATATATGCAGGCACAATACAATTCTGTGTGAAATCAATTAAAAACATAATTAACTAACTAAACAAAAACTGTTATGAAAAAACATTTCCTTTTAACCATCATTGCTCTGCTGGGTTGTATGGCGTCCTATGCGACAATTATGGGGCCATCGGGAGCGTGTACCGGCGCTACACTTACCTACATCGATAGTTCACTTTCCGGCGGTACCTGGTCTAGTAGTAATACTGCCGTGGCTACGATCGATCCATCGACAGGTGTTGCAGTTACAGTAGGTACAGGTACTACTACTATCAGCTACACCACTTTATTGGCCACTGATACCTACGTACTAACTGTTTCTGCTGCTCCGGCACCTATTACAGGCGTTTCATTTACCGTTTGTGCAGGATCTACTACTACATTGGCCGATGCTACCCCGGGTGGCACATGGAGTTCTTCTGCTCCATCTGTAGCTACCATCAATGCCAGCGGTTGGGTATATGGTGTAGCCGGTGGTACTACTAACATATACTACACAATGCCGGGAGGTTGCTCAGTATCTCAGGCAGTAACTGTAGGTGCTCCCTTTGTTGACTCTATCTATGGCAGCGGTTCGGTTTGCGTAGGTAGCTCACTTTCTTTAACAGATGCAACACCGGGTGGTGTATGGTCTGTTGCTACTCCTACAGTAGCTACTATCAGTACGTCAGGTTTGATCACAGGTCTTACAGCGGGTGGTACATTAGTATCTTACACTGTTACCGGTTCATGCGGTTCTTCTACAGCAGTAGCGTATGTTAGCGTTTCGGCTACTACCGGTACTGGTACAATCACTGGTGCTTCTTCTGTTTATGTTGGTAGCACTATAAACCTTTCTGACGCAGTTGCAGGCGGTACATGGAGCTCATCTAATACTAGTATAGCTTCTGTTTCTTCAACAGGTGTGGTTACAGGTGTTGCAGCAGGTACCGCTACTATCAGCTATGGTGTTACCGGTTGCGGTGGTCTTGCTTATGCTACGCACACTGTTACTGTAAGTGCATTTGGTGGTATTTCAGGTAATGTTAACTTCGGTTCTGTTGCACATTATGGCCCGGTTAAAGTATGGGTGATCACCCTTACCGGTACAATGCTTGCTGCAATTGACTCTACTACTGTATATTCTGCAGGTACAAGCGTAGCTTACTCTTTTGCAAGTGAGCCAACCAACTCTTATCGCATAAAGGCCGCTACCATGGATTCTGCGTTTTTGGGTACAGGTTTTATTCCTACTTACCACACAAGCAGCTTCTACTGGAGCACTGCCGATGTATTGGCTCATACTGCCGGTGTAGGTGACATAAACCAGGATATCAATATGGCTTATGGTACCGTTACTTCAGGTGCTGGTTTTGTAGCAGGGGATGTTACTGCAGGTGCTAACAAGGGTACTTCTACTTCAGTTCCGGTGAATGGTATGATGATGTATATCTTTGATGCAGCTTCTTTACAACTGATGCAGGCTGTTCGTACAGATGCTACAGGACACTATTCTTTCAGCAATCTGCCTGTAGGAGCTACTTACTATGTATTCCCTGATTCTCTGAACTATGCTACCACTCCGTTTGCAGGTATTGCTCTTACTGCGGCTGCACCTTCTATGACTGCTGCAAGCTTTAAGCAAAACACTTCTGCAACTGCAATGACCATCAAGCCAGTAGGTGTGGGTGTTAACGATGTTACCGCATCTGCTTCTATCCTGGCATTCCCTAACCCTACTAACGGTAAGGTGAATATCACATGGAACATGCCTTCATCTGAAGAAGCAACAATAGTAGTAGCTGATATCACAGGTCGTGAAGTATTCCACAGCAACATCAACATGACTGCAGGTGCAGGTGTACATCAGATCGATCTGTCTTCATTGACCAGCGGTTTGTACACTATCTCTGTAAAGTCTGCTGCTGTTAACTACAACAACAAAATACAGTTACAACACTAATATTTAGTGAGTGCGTTTTAGTTTTACCACAAGGGAAGCAGAGATGCTTCCCTTGTGTATTTAATAAAAACACATTGTGTTTTTGAATAATTAAAATAAAAGCTAACCTTTGTGGTTGGACAGCTGTCTTAGTTAGTGGCGGCAACATTGCCGCGGGGATTACCGTGTCTTACAATCAAATTTTCGTCTATGAACAAGTTTTTTACCATTGTATTATTTGCCTTGTTATCCAGTTGTCTTTCTTACGCCTTTACCGGGCCGTCGTCCGGCTGTGTGGGGTTGACGTATGATTTCCACGATAGTCTTACTACGGGAGGTGTATGGTCAAGTAGCAATCTTGCTGTAGCTACAATAGGTCCGGGCAGCTCTGGCTCACATGCCACGGTGTATGCTGTTTCTGCGGGTACTACAACCATCACTTATACGCTGGGCGCAAGTGTTACCACTGCAACATTTACTGTTTATATGTCCCTACCTGCTATTGCCGGGATAGATACGCTGTGTATCGGCGCGTCTGGTTCTGTGAGCAATTCGGTGTCTGGAGGTATATGGAGCAGTAGCAGTACATACGTTGCTACTGTAAGTTCACCGGCTGGTATGGTTACTGCGGTGCATGGAGGTACAACAGTGATCAACTACACTTTGTCGGGCTATTGCACAGCTCATCATAGTATTTATGTACCCTCATCTACAATAGATAGCGGGCTAACTGGTGCCAATCATGTCTGTGTTGGTTCATCAACTACGCTATCTACTACCGCAATGGGAGGGATGTGGGTAAGCACCAATACAGCTGTGGCTACAGTTAATGCTTCCGGTGTGGTTACCGGTATCTCTGCCGGAGCAGACTCAATAAAATATGTCGTTCTTTCCGGGGCAGGGGGCTGCGGTACATCACGCTCTTTTTATAAAAACATCACCGTCACCACCTCTACTTCATCAGGAACTATTTCCGGACTATCATCAGTTGCGGTTGGTGCTTCAATTTCCCTTTCCGGCAGCGTTTCCGGCGGTACGTGGAGTAGTAGCAATCCATCCATAGCTACTGTGAATAGTGCAACAGGTGGAGTTACCGGTATAGCGGCTGGAACAGCCACTATTTCATATGGTGTAAGTGGGTGCAGCGGGCTGGCATATGTTACCCATCCTGTTACAGTTACTGCCTTCAATGGTATATCAGGGCATGTAAACTTTCCCGGTGGCTACTGCCATGCCGACGTTAAAGTATGGCTCATCACCTACAACACTTCTACGATGAATCTTGCAGCGGTTGACTCGGTACTTATACCATGTACAGGGGCTACTTCTGTATATTATCAGTTTTTAGGTGCACTTACGGATTCTTATCGTATAAAGGCAGCGGTTATAGATACATTTACTGTTTCATCAACAGGCTTTATTCCCACATACCACACAAGCAGTTTTTACTGGTATGCTGCGGATGTATTATACCACCTATCAGGTACGGCCGATATCAATCAGGATATCAATATGGCGTATGGCACTGTTACATCCGGCGCAGGCTTTGTAGCGGGAAATGTTACCGCGGGTGCTAACAAGGGTACCACAACAAGTGTGCCTGTAAGCGGCATGATGATGTACATTTTTAATTCATCCACGCTACAGTTGATCAGGTCTGTACCTACCGACGCTACGGGGCATTATTATTTTAATAACCTGCCACTTGGTCAAACCTATTACGTATTCCCTGATTCGCTTAATTACCTTACTACTCCGTACACGGGTCTGACACTTACCGCCGCTGCACCATCCGTTTCCAATGCGGCTTTTGAGCAACATACCCTGTCACATACGATCACTCCGGTTCCCGTTGCCATAATAGATATAGCGGCAGATCCTAACGTGTTCGTTTTCCCTAACCCTACTAACGGTAAGGTGAATATCACATGGACTATTCCTTCGTCAGAAGAAGCAACTATAGTAGTAGCTGATATCACAGGCCGTGAAGTATTCCACAGCAACATCAACATGACTGCAGGGGCAGGTGTTAACCATATCGATCTGTCTTCATTGACCAGCGGTTTGTACACTATCTCTGTAAAGTCTGCTGCTGTTAACTACAACAACAAAATACAGGTACAACACTAATATTTAGTGAGTGCGTTTTAGTTTTACCACAAGGGAAGCAGAGATGCTTCCCTTGTGATTTTTAATATACATCACCTTGATATTCTTGTATTAATGGTAAATAGTTTTACTTTTATATAAACTAATGCGCTATGAAAAAAGCACTATTACTACTGGCCGTTCTATTGTCGTTCTCTTTTTCCACGGCATGGGCATATTTGCCACCTGTGGGTTGCGTAGGCGGCACATATTCGCTTGGTTTTTCTTCTCCCTACTATGGTAGTTATTGGTACAGCTCTGATCCCAGTGTCGCAACTGTTGATTCTTTTACAGGAGTAGTTCATGCACTAGCACCTGGCACAACTACGTTTTATCTGCCTTGGGGACTTGCAGTCTTCATTATGCCATTCACCGTTTATCCATCTTTACCTCCTTTCTCAGTACCGGATACTTTGTGTCTTGGCACAAGTGTATCATTAAGCTCACCATCACCCGGTGGTATCTGGAGTACAGTGGATACCGGCACTATAGCAGTTGATTCGTTAAGTGGAGTAGTAACTGCAATGAACTGGGGAATTGCCAATATTCTCTACATGAACGGAGGGGCTTGTGCGGACCACTTCGTTTACGTTGCGGGTAATACAACAGATACTATTCTAGGTGGATATTCAAGTGTCTGTGTTGGTTCGTCAATTACCCATGCAATATTGGGTCCGGCCGATACAAGCGGCACCTGGAGTAGCACGGATACGTCGATTGCCAGGGTAATCAGGGTATCTGGTTCTCTTGCACCTATGGCGATAATAACAGGTGTTTCTGCGGGTTCAGTAACTATATCCTACAATTATACAAGTTTACCAACGACATCGGGTTGTGTCACTAACATTGTCAGATATAGACATATTCTTGTTGATGCTATGCATTTTGTGAGTAGTATTAGCGGTGCGGATACTATATGCCTGGGATCATCAGTCACCTTAAGTGATACTGCTGCCGGGGGCTACTGGACGATCGGAGATCCTACTATTGCCAGTGTTACTCCATACTATAGCATCCCTGGTTCTGTTGCGGGTTTGTCCATTGGCACCACACAAATAACTTATTCATACAATGGGCATTGCGCCGGAGTATTTTACAGTAACTCTACTACCAAAACAATAAGTGTAATAGCAGGCGATACAGCCGCAGCCATAAGCGGCCCGGCAATTGTTTGTCCGGGTATAAGTACATCGCTTTCTGATACAACGACCGGAGGACTATGGTCTACGTCAGCAGCTTCTATTGTGTCGGTAGACCCATTGGGCAATATTACTGGTGTGTCATCGGGCACTGCTACCATCTCTTACTCATTATCCGGTGTTTGTGCCGGGCCTCCTGCCGTGCATAACATTACTGTTCCATCACTTGTTACTGCAGGTAGTATCTCCGGCCCTGCAACTGTTTGCCAGACGGCAGGAGTTGCTTTTTCGGGAGGTGGTGCCAGTGGTATATGGAGTAGTGCTGATGCCGCCACGGCTACAGTATCAGGAACAGGTATGGTTTATGGCTTGTCGGGTGGTACTGTGCTTATCTCTTATTCTGTTGCCGGTGCATGTAATACTGATGTAGCCACGGCGCCAATTACAGTTATCCCATTAGTGACCGCAGGCACTATTTCCGGGCCTTCATTTGTCTGTGCGGGTAGCACTATATCTCTCTACGAAACAGTATCGGGCGGAGTCTGGAGTTCATCATTGCCATTGGCTGCTACTGTCGATACTAGTGGTAGGGTTGCAGGTGTGGCGGCAGGAAGTGTGCTGATCTCTTACTCTGTTGTTGGAGCGTGCAACACTGCAGTTACAACTACTCCGGTTTCGGTCGGTGCGCTGGTCTCGGCGGGTTCAATTTCGGGGTTAACAACAGTTGTTGCCGGTTCTGTAATAGGGTTGTCAGAGACGGTGACGGGTGGTACATGGAGTGTATCTCCTGCCACAGTAGCCACTATTGATGCTTTGTCCGGCATGTTGACAGGATTCGCAGCGGGTACTGCAACGGTGTCTTACACGGTCACCGGTTGCGGTGGTCCACTCTCTGCTACTTATACAGTAGCCGTTACACCTGTAGATGGAATCGCCGGCGATATCAACTTCAGTAGCGCTACTTATACAGGGCCTGTAAAGGTGTGGCTCATCGCGTATGCTCCTCCATTTCTGTCTGCGGTAGATTCTACTACTGTCTCGTCATTCGGTGCAAGCGCCCACTATTTGTTTACTGGTGTACCTACCGGTACATATAGGGTAAAAGCAGCAGTGCCCTATACTTCGGCCACTACCGGTTACATTCCCACATACCACAACAGCAGCTTTTATTGGAATACCGCTGATACGCTCGATCATACCTCCGGCACGTATGATGTGGGGCAAGATATAAGCATGGCGTATGGTTCCGTTACGTCGGGTCCCGGATTCATATCAGGAGACGTTTCCGCAGGTGCTAATAAGGGAACGACTTCTTACATTCCAGTTAGCGGGCTCATGATGTATGTGTTCAACGCCACTTCACTCCAGTTAATTCAGGCGGTGCGTACGGATGCTTCCGGGCACTATTCATTCAGTAATCTACCGGTAGGGGCTAGTTATTACATTTTTCCTGACTCCCTCAATTATCTCACAACTCCGTATGCGGGTATAGCACTTACCTCATCGTCACCAACTATGACTGCGGCTGGTTTTCATCAATTTACAATATCACATACCATTAAGCCAATAGGTGTAGGCGTTACTGATGTTACTGCATCTGCTTCAATTCTGGCATTCCCTAACCCTACAAACGGAAAGGTGAATATCATTTGGAACATGCCCTCAGCAGAAGAAGCAACTATAGTAGTATCTGATATCACAGGCCGTGAAGTATTCTACAGCAATATCAACATGACTGCAGGTGCAGGTGTTAACCAGATCGATCTGTCTTCATTGACAAGCGGTTTGTACACTATCTCTGTAAAGTCTGCTGTTATTAATTACAACAACAAAATACAGGTACAACACTAATATATAGTGAGTGTGTTTTAGTTTTACCACAAGGGAAGCAGAGATGCTTCTCTTGTGATTTTATTTTAGATTTATACTAACGAAAGTTACTGATGTGCCGTCTTAATAGAGGGTAGTTAATAATTAGTTTTTAGCTACAGATAAAATTATTATTTTTAATCATTCAATTTTTAAAAGCCATTATTATGAAAAGACATTGTATTCTTTCCATTATTGCATTACTCACGTGCTTTGCGTCTTTTGCACAGATGCCCATTACCGGTGCTACCGGTACCTGCGTTGGTGGCGTGGCCCATGTTGCAGATAGCACTGCCGGTGGCGTGTGGTCGAGCAGCACACCTACGGTAGCTACAATTAGCGCTACAGGTAATGTGTATGGCGTTTCTGCCGGTACAACAACTATTACTTACACAGTAGGTTCTGCTTATGTTACTGCACTATTTACAATTACAGCAGCTCCTGCACCCATTACAGGTACTGCTTCGGTTTGCCCCGGCGGATCTACCGCTTTGGCTGATGCTACGCCCGGAGGTACATGGAGCAGCTTCAATACATCAATTGCTACTGTAACCACAAGTGGTGTAGCATACGGTGTAATGCCGAGTAGTGGCACCTATATCCGTTATACAGTGGGCCCTGGTTGCTATGCACAGGTTATACTCGCTGTATTAGCTACAACTCCCGGTCCTATTTTGGGAGATTCCATGGTTTGTGCCGGTTCGACTATTACATTGCATGATACGACAACAGGCGGTACCTGGAGCTCATCCGCTACAAGTATTGCAACTGTTACGGCGACATCAGCACTGATGTCGGGTTCTACTACAACGCTTACAGGTGTTTCAGCAGGTACGGTTACTATTACATACAGTGTTACCAATACATGCGGTACTTATTACAGCATTTATAGTGTTGACGTGTTGAATACAACTGCAGCTCCTGCAGCTATTGCCGGACCCTCAACAGTGGCAGCAGGTTCTACTATTAATCTTACTGATGCTACATCGGGTGGAACATGGAGCATAACACCAACCAGCGTAGCTACTATAAGTGCATCTGGTATTGTAACCGGCGTGTCTACCGGCACTGCAATTGTTACTTACACGGTAACGGGTTGCGGTGCGGTGATGTCTGTTACCCATACAGTTGCGGTTACTGCATTTGATGGTATTTCGGGCCATGTTAATTTCCTGAGTGGTGCTCATACAGGTCCGGTTAAGGTTTGGCTGATCAAGTATGTATCTCCTTTCCTTACCGCTATTGATTCTGTTACGGTTTACTCTGCCGGTACAAGCGTAGCTTACCAGTTCCTTGGCGCACCAACGGATTCTTTCCGTATAAAGGCTGCTCCGCTTGATTCTTCTTCAGTGATAGGTACTTCCGGTTACATACCAACCTACCATATCAGCAGCTTCTATTGGAATGGTGCTAACGTGTTCTACCACACATCAGGCACCAGCGATATCAACAAAGACATTAACATGTCTTATGGTACCGTTACTACAGGTCCGGGCTTTATAGC
>CANBQQ010000010.1 GCA_947371715.1 Flavipsychrobacter stenotrophus | reverse complement strand
GGTGACAGACGAAGAAGTAGCACGAATAGAAAAGATAGTCAACACCAAGATACGCGAGAACGTACCTGTAGTGATAAAGGAAATGACCAAAGATGAAGCAATAGCTATGGGCGCTATGGCACTCTTTGGTGAGAAGTATGGCAACACAGTTCGTGTAGTAGTTATGGACCCTAATTATTCTATAGAGTTGTGCGGTGGTACACACGTTGGCTCTACAGGTCAGCTGGGCTTCTTTAAGATCATTAGCGAAGGTGCTGTAGCTGCCGGTGTTCGCCGTATGGAAGCAGTAAGCGGTGTAGCAGCAGAGCGTTTCATCAATGAACAATTGGCATTGCTCGACAGCATTGGTGGACAGCTAAAGAACAATAAAGACCCGCTTAAAGCAATCGAAAAACTACAGGAAGAAAAGGTAAAGCTGGAAGCACACATAGAGCATCTGGAAGCACGTCAATTGGTAGGTGTTCGTAATGAACTACTCACCAAAGACGAGATGATCAACGAGATCACTTTTGTAGGACAGATAGTAAACGTTAGCTCTGCCGATGCACTGAAGAAACTTTGCCTCGATCTGAAGAACCACCTCAATGACCTGGTAGTAGTGCTTTGCGCCAACATAGATGGCAAGCCATTTGTAGCAGTAGGCGTAGACGAAAAAGTAAATGCTGCCCGCGGATTAGATGCTGGCAAAATAATAAAGGAACACGTAGCTGCCCTCATCAAAGGCGGCGGCGGCGGTCAGAAAACCCTCGCCACTGCCGGCGGCCAGGACATCACCAACCTGCAACAGGTGATTGATAACGTGAGAGCGATTTTGTAAAATAAAATTATAGTGAAATTGAAAAAGGGTGGCAGTGCCACCCTTTTCTATTTGTGGCAAATATGCTTCAAAAAGGATTGATCAATTTAAGCGAACAGCTTACCGGAGGTGGGCGTTTCGAAAATGCCATGGCTCCAACAGTAAAGGTGCCACAACAAAGTGTACGTAGAGACGCAAGATTTTGCGTCTCCGGAGAAGTTGTTTTCGGACGCCGTTATTGGTCTTCTAACCAACAACCATCGGGCCGGTTCTCTTTGAGATGAATTCTCCAGAACACCTTATACATGCGTGCAGACAAATTTTCTTTTGTCAACACGCTCAACAAAAATATTTTTGTCAAAGCCGCATCACTACCTCTTCCTTAACACCGCAAATATGTAATCACCGCTATCACTGATATACTTATCCTTTATCGCCACAAATTGCCCTGTACTGATATCTTGCTCCAATTGAGCAAGCCCTTCCTGCAGCTCCGCTTCATCGGCCGACACTGCAAATGCGGAAATACCACTTCTTACTGCCGGGTCGAAATACATTTGTGGATGATGTTTACCCGCATAGCAAAAAAGATCTTGAAGATCCGGCTGCACAAAATATTTTTCTGTTGTCTGTATTTCAAATCCGGCTTTACACGCAGCCGCCATGGTCGCATCATAGCCAACTTCCCTTGCCATAGTATTTTGTATCATTTTAGGGAAATAATGATTGAGCCAGTAGCCATCCACCTGCTGTGGTGTAAATGTCAGAATAACCACATGTCCACCTGGTTTCAGCACTCTGTATAATTCGGAAAATCCCAGCTCATGCTGTTGCCAGTGGTGGGTTGTGAAAGTAGCTATCGCCCCATCCATACTTTCAGCTGTCAGCGGTATGTCTTCTACATACCCTTGTAGCCACGGTATACTATTGCTCTTCGCTCTTGCCTCCTGCAGCATAGTCGTTGAGGGTTCAACACCGGTAAAACTAAGCCCCCGTGCATGAAGTGCGGTTGTATAATTTCCTGTGCCGCACCCTATATCCAGGTAGCTTCCTCCATCTATGGGTTGCAGCAATTCATACAAACGACCTACAATATACGGGTCTGCCTTTCTTGTAGTATTGTACCCAATTCCCAGACTGTCGTAAAGTGCATTTTTCAACATATTGCAAAATTACTGGCCTCAATTGAATTACTGCTCACCAGCTGTAACTAAATGATCAGGTAAAGAAATGGCATAAACTGCATTTTAAGCAAATTTTTCTGTTGTTGCTCATCGTCTGCCAAAGGAAGTATCATTACTTGTAATGATGCTGAAGGCATCAGATGTTTATAGAAAATAGATGCTTTAAATACACGATGCCGAAGGTGTAGGTATGGCATAAACTGTATTATTTAAACAATTTTTCTGTTGTTGCTCATCGTCTGCCAAAGGACGTAGCATTACATGTAATGACGCTGAAGGCATCAGATGTTTATAGAAAATAGTTGATTTAAATACACGATGCCGAAGGTATCGGATGTCTATCTAAGCAACCAGGCTTTTTAAACCCCCGCCCATTCCCAAAGTCTCATATAATTCAACACTTTCCCTTATTTTTACTCATTCTATTTTTATGGCATTAAGAGGCATTTTATACATTGTTGCCATCATCCTTTTCCTGGGGTGGGTAGCAGGCTATTTCTGGTTCAGAGCTGGCTTACTTATTAACATCTTGCTGGTTCTTGCTGTTGTATCTGCAATAATGGGATTTGTTCGTAAAAACGAGGAAGAATAACCTTTATCTACAGGTTGTTAACACCTATCCACACATTATTCCTATTTATCCACACCACAGTAATAGTCGGCGGGCATGGCTCAAGGATGATTATCTTTGTCTCCAAACATCAATTACATGCGTTTTATTGTAACATCAAATGCCCTGCTCAAAAACCTGCAACAAATCAGCGGTGTGATCAGTTCTAATACCGTTCTTTCAGTACTGGAAGATTTTCTGTTCGAATTAAGCGGCACTACCCTAACACTCACTGCTACCGATCTGGAAACAATGATGAGGGTGCAAATGGAAGTAAACGATGCTGAAGGTAGCGGACGTATCTGCATACCATCTAAGATTCTTACTGAATACCTCAAGAACCTGCCTGAGCAGCCGATCAATTTTAATATCAACGAGAACGACCTTTCTATAGAAATGTCGAGCGACATAGGTAAATACCGTATCACAGGCGAAAGAGCTGACGACTTCCCTAAGGAGCCGGCACCGTCTGATACATCTGCGTTCACTATGCCTTCTATCTCATTGCTGGAGAGCATCAACAAAACATTGTTTGCCGTGAGCAGCGATACTCTTCGCCCGGCCATGACGGGTGTGTATTTCGAAATGGAGCCTAACAGCATCACTTTCGTATCTACTGATGCACATCGTTTGGTACAGTTCCGCCGCAACGATGTTAACTGCCCTGCAAAAGATGGTTTCGTAGTACCTAAGAAGCCACTACAGCAGCTCCGCGCCACTTTGCCGCCCGATGCATCTTCATTGCAGCTGGCTTACAATAGCAGCCACCTGTTTGTAACAGGCGAAAAGTTCAGCTTAAGTTGCCGTTTGATAGACGCTCGCTTCCCTGACTACAAGGCGGTAATACCTTCCGAAAATCCATACAACCTCACTATCAACCGTGCCGATTTCATCAGCGCACTGCGTCGTGTAAGCATATTTGCCAACAAGACCACCAATCAGGTAGTATTGGATATCAACGGCAATGCAGTACAGATCAGCGCACAGGATATCGACTTCTCTTACGAAGGAAAGGAAATGCTCAGCTGCCAGTACAATGGCGAGGATATGAAGATAGCCTTCAATGCCAAGCTGATGATAGAACTGATCAACAACCTGGAAGGAACTGAAGTATTGCTGGAACTGAGCACACCTACACGTGCAGGTATCTTCAAGCCGGTAGACACAGTAGAAAACGAACAATTATTGACCTTGCTCATGCCATTAATGGTAGGCGTATAAACGATTTAAATTACACTTTTTGATACAGCGGCTGTGTTTACAGCCGCTTTTTTTATGTGACACGCTCCAAAAAATCTCTTATCACTGTCGGGCCGTTCTCTCTGGGCGAAGATCCCCACAAAAAAAGCCAACGGTAGAAACCGCCGGCTACACCTATGAAAAACTAAGATCATTTAGCTGCCTCGAAAGACAACGCAAAGCCATTCATACAATACCTTAGGCCGGTAGGCTTTGGACCATCATCAAATACATGGCCCAAATGCCCGCCGCACCTTTCACACACCACTTCAGTTCTCACAACTCCCAGGCTCTCATCACGATTTTCCATCACACTATTCTTATTCAACACCTGGTAAAAACTTGGCCACCCTGTGCCGCTATCAAACTTAGTTGCAGAACTGAACAGCGCATGACCACATGCCGCACAGTAATACGTTCCCTTTTTAGGATTATGTACAAAAGGGCCTGTATTGGGTGCCTCCGTGCCTGCTTCCCTCAATATATGATATACATTACCCGGCAATATTTTCTTCCACTCCGCATCAGCTACCCTCAGCTTACCATTGTCGGTATGAGAGTAATATGGATTCTTAGCTTGTTGTGCATAGCCGGAATAAAAACCGGAGACCAGCATAAGAAAGCTTAATAAGATGCCTGCATTTTTCATAAAAAGATCGTTTGCCTTTATATAAACGAACAGACAACCATTATGGTTTTGATTGAAAAACCTTTGGCATTTCCTTCACAAAGCCCGTATCTGACCCGTCGACCAGTTATTTAATCCATGATGCGGGTAAGTCCTGAAAGGACGAGATAAAAAGCGAGGGGTTTCAACCCTCAAGTGTTCGAAACGCGATAAAACAGGTCTGAAAGACCGAAATATAATAGCCCGGGGTGTAGCCCCGGGTATTAAAAAAGGAAGTGATCCTAGCCCTGAAGGGGCGAAAGAAGTTACATTATATGGCGAGTTTGTTACAGAAAATGAAGTTTCGAACACTTGTGGGTTTCAACCCCTCGTTCCGAAACACCCAAGAGGTTAGCCCTGAAAGGGCGACATAACTAAATAAGCGACCAGCCCCAACTAAACAAAAAAGTGAAATCGCTCTCGCAATTTCACTTTTAAATATCTGGTTACAATGTTGTTTAGAAATTATCTGTAATCGGACGTTCGCCCTTCTTTGGCGCAACACCGGCACCTATGAGCGAGAAGATAACACCCATGACCAAAGTACCGAACAGCGCACCTGATATGATGATGGTAGTATACCCCTTGCGGAATATATTGATGCCCATATCCATAGCCTCATCTGTCATGTTTGGTTTCTTAGCCATTTCTGCGCGAGCCATTTCTATTGCCTTTTCCTTCATTTCGGGGAAGGCGTAAATATAAATGACCGACCACACGATCATCAGTAGGGTAACGATCATAGAAGCCTTAAATCCGCTGCCAAACACATTTTTGAAAGTAACAAACCCATCATTAGCTTTTGAAAATGCCATCGCATTAAGTATTATACCCACTACAAAAGGCAAATAGGCCAGCCAGCCAAGAAAACTCTTCTGGTCAAGTCCGCCAAGTTGTAATGCAATGGTTATGCCAACCATCAATACGCCTGATATCAGGCCCCATTTAACGTGTGTATTCTTTTGTTCCATGTTCTATTTGTTTAAGTGGAGTTTATTATTGTTAAAGATACCTAATATTCTGCCCGCTAGTTGCTTCTCCAGAAACGGATTATTCATAGCCGCAGATTTCTTATTTGCGGTGGTGGTTGTATAACTATCTGTAGTGCTGAACAAAGTAAGTGATACATTTCCACCCTTTTCTATAGGGCTGTGCTCAATGCCAAATATATTGCGGGGTTGCACAGCCAGTGCATCTACAAGGCGTTCTGTACTTATATATTCTTTCAGTGTATCCCAAATGATGTTGAACGTGCTTTCCTGCACGGCCATGCCATCGGCAGCATATTCAAATTCTTTTGTTTTGGCATCCCATTCGTGCGGACGGTGATGAGAAGCAATGCAATCTATTGTGCCATCTGCCAGTGCGGCTACAAGCGCCAGCCTGTCCGCTTCAGTCCGCAATGGCGGTGATACTTTATAGGCGCTGTCATAAGAAGTCAGCATATCATCTGTAAGCGCCAGGTGATACGGTGTTACTGAGCAGGTCACAGCTATACCATCAGCCTTTGCCTTGCGGATCATGGCTACACTCTCTGCCGAGGATACCCCGGTAATGTGCAGTTTAGATCCTGTATATCGTACCAGTTCTATATCTCTGTATATAGCCAGTGTTTCGGCCAGCAACGGTATACCCGGCATGCCTAAAGCTGTAGAGTTGATTCCCTCATGCATCAACCCGCCACTTGCCAGTGCGGCATCTACAGGCAGCTGCACAATAGTTCCGTCCAGCGCTTTCACATATTCCAATGCTTTCAGCATCAGGTTGGCATTCTGTACAGGCTTCCAGCCATCTGTAAATGCTATGGCGCCATTGGCACTCATATCCATCATCTCTGCCAGTTCCTTGCCTTCAGCGTTTTGTGTAGCTGCACCCATTGGGTACAAAGTCACCGCGTGTCCTGCTGCTTTTTGCAGTATAAACTGAATAACTGATTTCGAACTGATGGCAGGCTGCGTATTAGGTGCTACCAGCACATGGGCAAAACCACCCGCCGCTGCTGCATTCAGGCCGGTTTCAATAGTTTCTTTATGCTCCAGACCCGGTTCGCGGTAGTCTGCAAATACATCTACCCAGCCGTTAGAGATCATTATTTCTGCACCTGCTGCGCCTTTCCAGGTTTCAACACCATCTACGGTAATGGAAGGGGAAGATTTTACTGCAGGTTTTTTAATGGCTTTAATATCGGTGATGATACCGTTTTCTATAGAAAGATCAACAAGCTGATCATGAAACGCAGACCGCGTATCTATTACTCTTGCTTTGTTTATTTTCACTTGCATCTTGAGTGGTTGCGGCTATTTATTTGCAGGCTCAAAATTACACAAACTTTCCAAAGCGGAAAGGTATTTCCATAGTTGGTCGATTTTTGCCTTTTGGGGTGTTGCTTAATAAATGCAGTAGATAGGGTAGGTTGCTGTTGCCTGATAAGCGTGAATATTTTGAATTTCGTTTTGCTCACTATACATAAAAAAGCACGACAGGTATAGACCTGCCGTGCCCGATATTTTTACAGTCAAATATTATTTCACCACCACCTTTGTATTGTACACGTCATTACCATCAGATACCGATGCGGTGTAGATGCCGCGGGCTATACCGTTGAGCTGCAGTGTAGTTGTATTGTCGCCTGCACTGGCTGTTTGTTTTTGCGTCATCACCACACGGCCATATACATCTGTAAGTTTTACGCTGTACTCGCCGCCCTTAGCAGAGTTATAAGATACGGTCACCTCATCGCTGGCCGGGTTGGGGTACACGCTGATGCGTGTGCGGGCTTTGGTAGTATTGGTTACAGCAAGTCCATCGCAGAAAGAGAAGTCTACAGGGTCTGAAGCAAACCCATTTGCTGTAACCTGCAATTGCCATGTGCCGTGAGGAATGCCGGCGGGAAGTACAAATTGCACAGTATCTGCTGCCGTGCCACGTGCTACACCTGTGCTATTCCAATTGTAAGTACTTGCATAGTAGATGGTGTCGTGCCGGCTGATGCGAATGATAGGATAGTTGGTGGCCATCTGCCAGTCGTCACCATAGCTTGCGCCCTGGTTCATACCGTTAAACAAAGTTCCTATGGCCAGGAATGTGTCGCAGTTGTTAAGCAATATGTTGCTGATGGTAGGTTTGCCCGCGGGCAACGGTGTGCCGGTAGGCGTGTATACGTAATACTGGTCATCGCCCTGCCGGCTAAACAATACAGATCCGTCGGGCAGGCACAACATGTTGGATGTGTAACAGGCTGCTTCTATGCTATCGCCACCAGCGGGAGCAGAGATATAGGAAAATGTGTTGGTGTTATAGTCGAACTCGCTGAATCTCATTCGGTGGTGAAATACCGAATCGAAAGTAGGTGTTTGCGAAAGCGCGCACAATATTTTTCCGTTCACCATCATTGCTGCAGCTGCATCCGGCGCGCCCATGCTGTCGGGTACCGGCGGTCCTACAGTCCAGGTTCCGTTTGCTGTTGACCCCGATGGCGCATAGTACGCAGTTTTGCTGGTAGCACCTAAAAACCAGGATCTTCCATCTGGTAGCAGGAATGATGCTCCGGTTTCAAAACCATATGGGTCGAACAGGTTTACGGGTACAGGGGCATCGTGTATCCAAGTATTGGTGGCGGGCATATAGCGTTCTGCTGTGCTGCCAGTCATATCAGGAAATAAAATACTGTTGTCTTTCAGCAGTAGCCATGATGTTTCGTCGTCAATACCCAGCGTATTAGGCCCGGGTGTGAATGATGAAGTTGCCGGGTCGTAAATGTATGTGTGGTGAGATACCGTGTGGCCGGTGAGCACCACTGCCTGTAGTATTCTGCCATCAGGTAGTACCTGTGAATTGGCGTCATATATGGTATCTGTAGGATCAGTAAGCGGAAAAGTAGGCAGCCACATATCATCATTCGGATAGTAGATCTCTGCAAGATGGCGGCCGGTGCCATATTCTCCGCCCGCCACGTACACAGTTCCATTTTTCAATACCTGCGAAGAAAAGTAAAGTCTGGAATTCTGCATGCCCGCAGCATTGGTCCAGGTGCCGTTAATATAACTACCATGTATGTCCGGGGTAAGCCTGTTCCAGCCATTGCCGATGCCACTAGCTCCGCCAGCCGATGTTTTGGCTAATACCGAACCATCATTTAGTAAGAGCATAACTCCCTGATTATAGTCCGGAGCTGCAGCCGTCAGTGGTGTCCATGTGCCCTGTGCAAGCCCTGCCGCAGAAAGTCCAAAAGTTAAACCAGAAAGAAGCAATACGCGGCGCAGCGCAAAACCACATTTTTGCAACGGGTTTTTACCTTTCTTGTATGTTGATGAAGTTTTTGAACAAAACATGTGCTGATAAGTATAAGTAAATGCTAATGATGGAAGTATGAACAGAATAATGTGATAAATGTAATAAATGTTCTTAAGTAAACGATTGCCCGACAGCTTTGATATGGTCTACGAATTTTCACCGACCAAATTTCTATAGCAATCCGGTTTATTTACAAATTAAATTTACCCTATATTATGCAGGTGGTAGAAAAAACTTTACTTTTATAACAAACATATACATATCATGAACCTTGGTGCATTTATAGGTCTGCTACTGTTGTTTACGCCCGTTAAGAAAGATATTCCCTCAAGTGTATACGACTTCAAAATAGAAGCATTCAAAGGCGCTGAAATAGACCTGGCAGACTTCAAAGGCAAGAAAATATTGATAGTGAACACGCCATGTACCTCGCTAAATGATCCGCAATATGCCGAGTTGGAAGCGCTTTCTAAAAAATATTCGGGCAAGTTGGTGGTGATAGGTGTATTGTCGGCCGATTATAACATTGCTCCCGGCACAAAGCCGGTTGATTATCATAAAATGCGCTATAAGGTCTCTTTCCCTCTGGCAGATAAGCAGGAAGTGGCCGGAAAGGAGATTTCGCCTCTTTTTCAGTGGCTGGCAGAAAAGAAATACAACAACTTTAAGGAGAACCATGTTAAGTGGAACTTCCAGAAATATCTTATCAATGAAGAAGGCAAGCTGATCGCGGTATTTGACCCGAAGGTAAAACCACTAAGCCGCCAGGTAACTAATGCAATAGAGCAGTAGCATTATCTAAACATTAAGATAGGGGCAAACAGGAAAATCAGACTATTTTTGCCTGCAAAGACCAATATACAACCATACAATGCAGCACAAGCGGGAGCGATTGCTCTTAATGACTCTGGTACACCCCGATTTTTTGCCTCCGGTGTATGCTACAGCACAGTCTTTAAGAGATCTGAATTACGATATTACCATAGTTACTTTCGATTCATTTGTGCCGGCACCGGTAGAATTGGGTGATAATATTTCGGTGGAAACACAGGGAAAACATCACAATGTGCCGTTGAAGCAGAGAATGACGCTGCGGAGTAAATTTAAGAAGTATGCACAGCAAAAACTTGGTGAAGGTGGGTTTAAGGCAATCATTGCATTTTGTCCCTTTTCCTATAATACTGGTGTACAGATAAAGGGCAATATTCCGCTTATGTACTATGCCATGGAGATCGCCAATTTTACAATTGCAGACCTCAAGCGGTCTCCACTTACAGCTATTTCTGCTTATAAAACGCTGCATTCACTTACCGAGGCCAGTTTTGTAGCTACCCCGTCTTTTCAACGGTCGGCATGGCTGGCCGGCAGGTGCGGGCTAAACTTTATGCCCGAAACAATACTAAACACGGCATATGTAACTACCGATACTAAGAAGACCGACGATAGGCAAATACTAAAGGCCATACTGCCCGATTGGGTTTTTGATAAGAAAATGGTTTTGTACACTGGCGCGGTAAACGACAGATTGTGCGTTAAAGAACTGGTAGAAGCGTATGATCAGCTCAATGATACTACAAGCGTATTAATAGTTACAGGGTTTAAGGATAATGCCTATTGCAAAAGCATAAAAGATTATGTGGCCGCAAGTAAAAACAACAAAAATATCTTCCTTCTCCCTTACGTCACCCGCGAGGAAATGCTTGCCCTGCAAGGCACTGCAGATATCGGCGCCTGTTTAATGAAAGAAATTCCCGGAGTAATAGCCTCACAAATGCTGGCTCCCAACAAAACGGGCGAATACCTCACCAAGGGCTTGTATATTCTTGGGGTGAAAAACTTCTACATGAATATGTTTGAGGCCGCAGGTGTTGGCTCATTGGCCGCTACCCCGTCGGTTCCCGACATTTCTACGGCACTCAGAGAGGCAATGGGTATGATTGATCATCCGGATTATAAGCAGCGGATCAACAATTACGTGCATGAATATTTTTGTATGCAAAAACAAATAACACCAATGGTGCATGCGTTAAAAAAAATGGCGTAGACGCTAACAAAAAAGCTGTATTTGCCGCTAATAGCAGGATAATTGTTGGTAAAATGTTGAAAAGTTTTTGCGTTGAAAAACAATACAGTGTCAAATATGATAAAATAAATACACGGTATTGTTAAGAAAATTACAAAGAATGCTTTGTTAATTCGTAATCTTGTAATAAATTCACCCCCTGATCTTAACTCTATTTTGCCATAGTTGGCAAATTGGGCTGTTCAGGCGTTAATTGACACACACATAAAGGGCCATTTTTTAAAGAAAAACAAACAGTATGAAAAGACCTTTGTTACTATTTGTACTACTGATCTCGGTTTGCATGGGCGCTTTCGCTCAAACGCATAACGTAACAGGTAAAGTATTGGACGAGACCGGCCAGGGTTATCCGGGCGCCGGTATATTGGTAAAGGGTACCGCAATGGGAACCGTTACCGATGTTGATGGTAATTTTAACCTCGATATTCCGGATGGCAAGAAGAATAAGCTTTTCATTCAGGCATTGGGTTATGTTGCAGTAACTGTTTCCGATACCGGTCAGTCAGAATTTATCATCCGTCTTACCCGGGCATCAACTACACTGGAAGGTGCGGTTGTAACTGCATTGGGTATCAAAAGGGAAAAAAGAGAAGTAGGTTACAACTCTACTACTGTAGGTGCAGACGAGTTGACTGCTGGTAATAACACCAGTGCATTGTCAAGCCTTCAGGGTAAAGTAGCAGGTGCTAACATCACCAGCTCTACCGGTGGCCCTGGTGGTTCTACCCGCGTTATCCTTCGTGGTGAAAAATCTATTCTTAAGAATAACAACGCATTGATCGTAATAGACGGTGTGATCACTAATAACTACGACCGTACTACAAGCAATGTGCTTACTCAGACGGACTTCGGTAATAGTGCCAATGACCTTGATCCGGACGAAATAGAATCAATATCTGTTTTGCCGGGTGCTGCTGCTGCCGCTCTTTATGGTAGCGCTGGTTCTAACGGTGCATTGATGATCACTACCAAAAAAGGTAAGAGACATGCAGGTGAAACAGGCAACTCAAAGGTTGACATCACTTACAAGGCTACTTATACACAGTCTGATATCCTGAAGTATGCAGAACAGCAGCATCAGTTTGGTCAGGGTAACCTTTATGGTGGTATCTACGACGACCGTCGCGAAAACTTTAGCTGGGGTGCTCAGTTCGACAACAAGCTTCGTCCTTGGGGTCAGATTATAGATGGCAAGCAGTTGGTTAAGCCTTACTCTGATCAGCCAAACAATATCAAAGATTTCTTTAACCGTGGTCAGGCGTTGAACAACTTCGTTTCTTTGTCAGGCGGTGGCGATAAGACTACTTATTATCTTTCTCTGAATGCTTTGAATAGCAATGGTGTTACGCCAAACACTTTCTACAACAAATACAGTGTACGTTTCAATGCAAGCACTCAGTTGAGCAACAATTTCTATTCTACTATCAATGTTAACTACCTGAACTCTTATTCTAGAGCAGAAACAGGTGGACAGGCTGCAGGTTCAGTTTTGGATAATTTGTACCAGAGCGCACGCGACATTCCAATTTCAGAATTGAAAGACCTGAGTAATAAGTACTATGCTCAGCAATATATTGATACTGCAGGTATCGAGCGTTATGGTTACTATGGTGCTTATGCAAAAAATCCATATTGGGTTGCGCAGAACTACGATAACCGTAATAAAACAGACAGGATCATTGGTGATTTCGTAGTAGGTTTCAAAAAAGGTGAATTCAATGTATCTAATCGCTTAGGTATAGATGGTTCTAACGACAGGTCTACTTACAAAGTTCCAAACCTGAATGCTAAGCCTGCTGATGAGTCTGGTCTTTACGATCCGATCTCTAACAGCTACCTGTCAAGCGGCGGTTACTCTCAGTCTAACAACACTTACTTTACTTTGAACAATGACCTGATGGTTAACTTTACTCACGATTTCGATAAGGATTTCGGTGTGAATGCATTGGCAGGTGATAATATTTCAATGATTCAGTCTGAAGGTCTTTCAGGCGTTATCGATCCGGGTACAAACGGATTGGTTATCCCTAACTTCTACAACTTTACCAACAACAATGGTCCTGTAACTACAAACAACTTTGTAAACAGGAGAAGAGAGCATAGCCTTTATGCAGATGTTAAGTTCAACTTCCAGAGAGAATTGTTCTTAGAAGTTACTGCACGTAACACATGGTCTTCAACTTTGGTATTCAGCAACAACTCTTATTTCTACCCTGGTGCTAACTTGTCATGGGTATTCACAGAAAGGTTGAATGGTACTAAGTTCAAGAAGAATGTTATGAACTACGGTAAATTCCGCTTCGGTGCTGCTGGTGTTGGTGCGGGTGGTATACCTTACGCAAACCAGCCTGCAGGTTACACGCAGAGCGCTATCTCTTCAGCATTCGGTTCTGTTATTCCTCCGTTCAACAATCAGCCTGCTTACCAGGTTCAGTCTACTTTCGGTACTTCAGACCTGAAGCCTGAGCGTACACGTGAGTATGAGATCGGTGTTGACCTGTCATTCCTTAACGATCGCATAAGCGGTAGCTTCACTTACTATAACAGTCTTACACTTGACCTGATCACTCAGGCGCCTCTGGCTGCTTCAACAGGTTTCTTGTCTTACTATACTAACGTTGGTGATATCAGCAACAAGGGTATTGAAGCTACACTACGTGGTACACCTATCCAGACCAAGTGGGGTTTGAAGTGGGAGCTGTTCGGTACTTACACTCGTAACAAGAATAACGTAGTAAGCCTGAACAAGGGTCTTGAGAATGTAACATTGGGTGGTTATAGCGGTTTGGCTATAGTTGCAGCAGTGGGTCATCCGCTCGGAACTTTCTATGGCAACGACATCCAGTATTGGAATGGTCATGCAGTTGTAAATGACAAGGGTTTACCTGTTGCAACTACAAAGCCGGTTTACAAAGGTTCATATCAGCCTAAATGGGTTGCTTCATGGGGAACTGACCTTAGCTGGAAAGGCCTTAAGTTGCACGTAGTATTCGTTACTAAGCAGGGTGGTTTGGTTTACAACCGTACAAAATCTATCATGGACTTCACAGGTGTTTCTCAGGAAACTACTGTTAACGGCCGTAACCCTTATGTTTGGAACAATTCAGTTTATCAGGTGGGTTCAACAAACAACTATCTTAAGAACACAACTAAGTTCTCTCCATACGATTACTACACTAACGTAGAGAATAACGTACCGATGCAGAACCTGGTTAACGCAAGTTTTGTAAGATTACAGGAAGCTGCAATAACCTACAGAATACCTACTAAGTACTACGCAAAACGCACTCCGTTTGGTGGTCTTGAAGCTGGTTTGTTTGGTACTAACTTGTTGTTATGGACTGCTAAGAGCAACCAGTACAACGATCCTGAAGAAACTTCAGCTGGTGCTACAAGCAATGGACAGGGCTTTAACTACAGTGCTCGTCCTTCTTTGAGGAACTACGGTATCTATATTAAAGCAACTTTCTAAACCTTAACTGTTAAAATACACATTATGTCTATTAATAAAAAGATCATTATAACTGTAGCAGCAGGTTTGGTATTAAGCGTATCATCATGCAGGAAATTCCTGGATGTGAATACCAATCCCAACATAGCACCAACTGCAACAGTTCAAACTTTACTACCTGCGGGTCAGTTATATATAACGTCATCATTGGGTGTTGACCTGCAGATCACCGGTTCTATGTGGGCTGGTTTCTGGACACAGAGCCCTAACTCTAGCCAGTACCGTGCTATTGAGCAGTATGCTCCTGGGCAGGATCAGTTTGCTAACGGATGGGAAAACCTCTATGCCGCAAACGCTAACTTCTACCAGATGTATAAATTGGCCGACTCTCAGAAGAAAAAGCACTACAAAGCACTTTCTCTGATGTTACAAGCATATACATTCCAGCTGCTTACTGACGGATGGGGCGATGTTCCATTCAAACAAGCACTGAAAGGTTTGCCATCAGATGGTGGCTTCCTTAATCCAAAGTATGATTCACAAGCAGTAGTATACTCGGGTGTCATGTCTTACATCGACTCTGCTGAAGCATTGTTGGCACAGACAGATGCTGCAGGTCCTGGTTCAGATGACCTTATCTATGGGGGTGATATAACTAAATGGCAGAAATTCGGTTATACCCTTAAGTTGCGTATGTTAATGCGCTTGAGTGAAAGGGCTCCATTGGTAGCACAGGCAGGAATTGCTGCTTTGTATGCTACACCTGGTGTTCAGTTCCTGGGAATAGGCGATGACGCTAAGATCATCTTCGGTTATTCTTCTACTAATAAGAATCCTTTGTATGCTGAAATGACTTCTACGCAGTTGGCAAGCACGCAGAACATCGTTGCAAGCTCTACTGCAGTGGATAGCTTTAACAGCAATTTCGATGACAGAGCTTATATTTTCTACACTTACCTGTCTAACGGATCTGTAGTAGGTATTCCACAGGGCGCGTATAACCTGAATGTTGCAGGCGGTACATATTCTATTCCTAGTGAATACACAGGTGGCAATGCACAGGCTGCAAACTCTTCAAAAGCTCCGGTTAACTTCCTTACAAGTTCAGAAAGCTACTTCCTTCAGGCTGAAGTTGAAGCGCGCGGTTGGGCTGTAACTGGCAGCTCTGATGCTGCTTGGTTCTATGCTGGTATCAACGCAAGCTTTAACCAATACAATGACGCGATGCTGGCTGTAAACGGTTATACTGCTGATAGTTCTTACAATCGTTACATTGATGCTGCAGGTACTGGTACTGGTGGCGGTTACTGGACACTTTATCCTGCAGGTGGTACTCAGGCAGATAAGCTGCGTTACATCATCACTCAGAAATGGTTTGCAATGTGCGGTAACCAGGGTTTTGAAGCTTGGAATGAATTGCGTCGTACAGGCTATCCTGATTTCTTTGTACGTTCTTCAAATAGCCAGATCGGCGCTCAGGATCCGGTTCGTCTGCTTTATCCAACATCTGAAAGCACAAGAAATTCTGCTTTCCCGGGTGTACAGACTGTAACTACCAAGATGTGGTGGGATTTATTCTAAACTTTGAACAAAACGAATTGATATGAAAAAATTATTAGTTATACCTTTTTTGGCAGTATTGATGTTAGGTGCTTGCAAGAAGAATGATAATTCAGTTTCTACGCTTGTAACTTACTCAACTCCTACCATTACCCTTACCGGTCAGAGCTTTTACAGTATCAATGTTGGTGGTTCTTTGCCTTCGATCTCTGCTACTGCATATGATTCTTTCTACAAAGAGTCTTATCCGGTAGTTATCGATCAGAGCACGCTGGATAATACAGTACCCGGCCTGAACATCGTCTATGTAAAGTCGTCCAACAAATATGGCATGATCGCTACACAGGGTGTTTATGTAGCTGTTACTGACATCAGCCCGTTGATTGATCTTACTGGTAACTACAAGCGCGTTTCCAATAACGCACCAGTTGTGGTTACTAAGTTAGCCAACGGCTTGTATCAGACAGATAACGTAAGTGGTGCTTTGTCTGGTGGTCAGACTGCATATTTCGTTCAGACAGATGATACAACTATCGTTCTGCCTTTGCAGACAACTGGTTTTGGCGACACTTACGGTACAAATGCTAAAATTCATATGCTGGTGGGCGATACTGCTTATCAATATGTATTGAATCCTTCTTCTACTTTCGCGCCTTCTACGCGTGTTTTCCAGAAGCAGTAATCAACACTAATATTATTATAAAAGCCTCCTGATAGTTTCGGGAGGCTTTTATATTTATAGGACTACCTAAGTGTCTTGATGCCGCTGGTACCAGATGTCTAATTAAGCAAATAATTGTATCTATATGAAAGTAGTGACAGCTATTACGGCAAGATGAACTTATCGGCGTCATTCAAAAATGGAAAGCTGATACGTGCGTTCTCCAACACTTCTCTATCCAGCCTTACAGTATAGGTTGTCGCTTCACCGGTTTGCTGCCAAATTGTTTCACCAAGAGGCCCAAACACACTGCTATCGCCGCTGTAAGTATTTCCCTTAGCATCGCTACCTACTCTGTTCACGCCGACTACATAACTCATGTTCTCAATGGCGCGCGCCTGCAGTAATGTTTTCCACGCCATACTACGCTGTTGCGGCCAGTTTGCAACATACAGCAGTATGTCGTATTCAGCATCTTTGTTTCTCGCCCATACCGGGAATCTCAGATCATAACATACCTGCAGATTGATCCGCCATCCGTTTACCGATACGATCTGCCTGGTATCACCGGCAGTATAGTGTTTATCTTCCGATCCATAAGCAAAGAGATGTCGCTTATCGTAAAATCCAATTCTGCCATCCGGCTGCACCCATAGCATACGGTTGTAGTATTTCCCATCATCTGCGATCATAAGGCTACCAGTAAGTATGCAGCGAAATTTTACTGCAATATCGGCCATCCACCGCACCGTTGGTCCGTCCATTGGCTCTGCAAGGCGCTCAGGTGCCATACTAAACCCGGTGCTGAACATCTCCGGAAGCACCACCACGTGCTTAGATTCCGTTATGCCGGCAATGACACTTTCATAATGGGCAAGGTTCGCTTCTTTGTCTTCCCATACTATATCCGATTGGATGAGCGTTATATTCAGGTATTGTGAGGCCATTGGGTTGATTTTTTATGGTCAGAATGGTAGCGCAGTGGAGGTTGGTTACAAATTTCACAGAAATTTCGACATTAGCTGCCACTGCTATCCCGATTACTTTTGTAATTTTAAAATTAATGAGAAAGGTACTTATTTTATTGATATTGTTATTGCCCGCGCTGGTGCAGGCGAAGGATAAAAAGAAGCCGCCACCCAAGCATTTTTTGCCGGGTAAGTGGGTGGAAGTGAAACGAACTACACTTGATTCTGTTCAGTTTGCTTTCACAGATACCTTGTTCATGACATTTCAGGTAAGAGATACTTTTACCTACCGCGAAAGAAATGGTTTTGTGTATCGGGGTAAATACACTGTCGACGATGATGGGCATCTCGACTTTGGCACAGTGTCTTATGATATAGCTTTACGCAGGCCAAAGAGCATCATTCTCACCAATCCTAAAGGCATCTACTATTACGAACCCGACACCTCTGCCGATCTGGGGCAGGTGACGCTGGAAAAAGAAGAAAAGATACTACCCGTTACTAACATAGACCAAATGATAGGTCACTGGACAGTCTACAAAAAACTGGCAGATAAAGATGGCAATTTCCCCGACTTTAGTGTGCAGATAAAAGCAGCCTATATCACCGGTCCATCCAGCGGAACAGATGTGGGTACCCTATATTGTGGTAATGATATGGATGATAACCCGGGCTGGGTCATCAAAGCGCTTGGCGCCGATCAGTCTTTAGAATGCAATGGCAAAACACAGCGCTTCCTCAAAGTAGTAAAATGCCAGAAGGGCGAAATGGTCTTGGAAGAGGCTGGAATGACCTATTACTTTAAGCAGTTTAAATAGTAGGTATCGCCTTACAATTCCTTCACCATCACCTTATTCTCATACTTATTTACTTCCATCTGGAAGGACGCATCGCCTATACATTTATAGCATTCCTTTTCATAAAAAGATATGGCGCGGGCATTAGACTCCAGCACCCAGAGCCACATTTGTTTTTCGCCCTTAGCTACTACTGCATTTTCCGCAAGCCGCATCAACTCATGGCCTATACCCATGCCGCAAAACCATTCCAGTATGTATAGTTTATTGAGCTCAGGGGCCACAATATTACCCACCGGGCTCTTCTTGGCATATTCAATCTCCGCTACCCCTACAAGGTTGTTATTATAAGCGGCAACGATGATATGGCCCGGATGTTCCAGTATAGTTTGTGTTAGCTTTTCTACTGCAAATTGTTTGACGATAAAGTTGGCAAACTCGTCAGATACACCATCTACACCGTAGGTTTGGATGTACACTTGTTTATACAAGATAGACAGCTTTATAGCATCTGCTGCTACGGCATCTCTGTATTGTATTTCCTTCTTCATTCAGTTTACAAATTAGCTATTTATACTTTTTTCTGAACTATACTAGGCTCCGAGTTTTACTGCTGTTAATTGTATACCGATCACCAGAGGGTGCATAGATGTGCCGCTTACGCCAGTCAGCATCAGTAATGATAGTAGTGAAGAACGGATCATAGCATTGGTTTTGGCTCCAAATGTAATGCCAATTGTTTGTAAATGTCCACGTTACCGACAGTTGCTATTGGAAATTACTTGTTAACCTGGAAGCGAAAGTTTGCACTGCAGCACTGCTTCCTGTCTGGTCATTTTCTATATACCAATGATACGCTACGCCCCCCGATACAGTGCGTACATCCATATAACCTGCATCAGGCAATTGCGTGCCAATATGCTGATTATTCCGGCTCAATAATTCTGCAGGTATGGAAGTCTGTAGATCTGCAACGGTCGCATAATTTGCAGCGGGCATTAATACCGTAAATCTGAACTGGCCTATGTCTGTAGGTGGCGCCTGGTTCAACTGAGTAGAGTCTTTCCTCAGTTCACCACCACTCACAATGTAGTAATTGGTCTTTGCTCCTGCTATGGTAAACGACATCGCACGGCCTGCGATCAGGTACTCGCCGGTTATCGTATAAGAAGACGTCTTGTCTTTTTCACAAGAACCTAAACTAAAGATCAGCAGTGCTGTAAATAGAAAATGAAGACAGGTTTTCATTGTCGAAATTTTGTGGAATGAATATATTTATTCGCAAATATCATGCCGAATATACCATGTAAATATGATGCGCTTAAGCTCCGTTAATACAGTAAGAAAGCACCACATTTGCTTACCTTAGTTAAAAATCAGCATCATGCGCAGAACAGCTCTTCTTATCCTACTATTTCTGCCAATGTTTACCTACGCGCAAAACGTAAAACTCATCAATTCATCGAGCACCGATTGGAGCGGCGGAGTAGCAGGCCATGCCGGCACCAGGTATACATTCACTATAGAATGCTCGGGGTTTGATAGAACCGCGTTTACATTAGATACCATCTGGATAGGTAATGACCCCACCAGGTTATTGGTAAAGATTGATGACAAAACAGCCTTCAATACAGTTTGTAAAGCAGGAAAGAAGAGTATAGTATACACCATAAACCTAGCAGTAGATCGGTCTTTTCACACCTCAGTAGAAGACCCCTATAGCAGTGGCAACAAGACCATAAAGACCGCAAAGCCGCCCCTAAAATATAAAGGGGTAGCCTTATTGGTCTATCATTACAAAGGCAAGCCATGTCATTATGCAATAGACAAGATCACAACAAAATATCCACCCATCAGCTATCCGTAATAGGCCTGAAAATCGGGATATTAGCCCTTACCCGAATCCTTAGTATCTTCGCGCAAAATTTCAACTGTATAATGAACCGTACCATACAATCTGCGCTGATATCTGTTTTTTACAAAGACGGACTGGAACCAGTAGTAAGAAAGTTGCATGAACTGGGAGTAACAATGTACTCTACAGGCGGCACGCAAACTTTTATTGAGCAGCTGGGCCTGCCGTGCACTTCGGTAGAAAGTGTTACGGGTTATCCATCCATTCTGGGCGGTAGAGTAAAGACCCTGCACCCAAAGGTGTTTGGTGGTATCCTGGCCCGCCGCGATTTTGAAGGCGACCGCAACCACATTGCAGAGTACGAAATTCCATTGCTTGATCTCGTTATCGTTGACCTCTATCCTTTCGAGGAAACAGTGAAGTCTACAACCGATGATAAGGCAATAACAGAAAAGGTAGATATCGGCGGTGTGTCACTCATACGTGCCGCAGGTAAGAATCATGCTGATGTTTGTATAATATCTTCACGCACACAATATGAAGGCCTTGTAAGCTTGCTGACCGAGCAGGGTGGTGTTACCTCTCTGGCCGACAGGAAGCGCTATGCCGCCGCTGCATTCGCCGAGTGCGCGCACTACGATGTAGCTATCGCAGATTACTTCAATCGCGAGGCCGACAATAGTCCGTTCCAGTTGTCTTACGGCAACAAGCAATCATTGCGCTACGGAGAAAACCCTCATCAGAAGGCAGCATTCTATGGCGACCTCGATGAGCTGTTTACAAAACTGAACGGCAAAGAACTTTCTTACAACAACCTTGTAGATGTAGATGCTGCCACACAGATAATAGCAGAATTCCAGAAGCCCGCGTTTGCCATCATCAAGCACACCAATGTCTGCGGTATTGCTGAGCGCGATACAGTAGAACATGCATGGGAAGC
>CANBQQ010000009.1 GCA_947371715.1 Flavipsychrobacter stenotrophus | reverse complement strand
AAAGCTTGCTGAAGAAGGACTCAACGTGCTGCGCGTAGGTAATCCCGCACGTGTATCTGAGCGATTGATGGCGCTCACCCTCGATAGCAAGATGGGCGAACACAGCGCCAACAAAGAGATCAAAAAACTCAAACAACGCGCATCAGAGTTCAAGAACATGGCACATAAATACAAGCGCAGCTTTGGCAAGGCAGAGCGCGAACAACGCAAAGCCTTGTTTGATGAAGCCCGTAAGATCATGAAAGATGTGGGCAATACAGAGCAATACATTATTGATGACATAGTAGCTAAAGCGCAGGTGATCACTGCCACATTGGTCGGCGCCAATCATTATACGGTAAGAGATATAAGGTATCATACAGTAGTTATTGATGAAGCGGGACAGGCGTTGGAACCGGCCTGCTGGATACCGATACTTAAAGCAAAGAAAGTAGTACTGGCGGGGGATCACTGCCAGTTACCTCCTACTATAAAAAGCAATGAAGCTGCAAAACAAGGACTGGCCAATACGCTACTTGAAAAATGTGTAGCACTGCATCCCGAAAGCGTGATACTGCTGCAGGAGCAATACCGCATGAACGAAAGTATCATGGGCTACTCTTCTAAAGTGTTTTATGATAACAAGCTCATAGCACATGGCTCTGTAGCCACCCATCTGCTGCACGATGCTGATGCGCCACTAGCCTTTGTAGATACTGCCGGGTGTGGCTTTGATGAAAAGACAGAAGGCACAAGCACCAGTAACCCGGAAGAAGCCACCTTGCTCTTCAAGCATCTGGAAAAACTGATCACAGAACTACAACCACACTTTACCCCTGACACCTTCCCAACCATTGGTATCATATCGCCTTATAGACAGCAAATACTGGCATTACAGGATCTGTATCAACATGCCACATTTCTGCAACCCTATCGCAGCAAGATAACCATCAACACCATCGATAGTTTCCAGGGGCAGGAACGGGATATCATGTACATCAGCATGGTGCGCAGTAATACTGACAACATCATCGGCTTCCTGTCAGATATACGCCGTATGAATGTAGCTATGACCCGTGCCCGCAAAAAACTCGTCATCATAGGCGACAGCGGCACCCTGTCCCGCCTACCCTTCTACTCCGACTTTATCTCCTACGCCGAATCCCTTAACGCCTACCAGAGCGCCTGGGAATTTATGGATGTGTAAACTGCTATTATTACCGGCTGTTCGGCGTCAGTCTTCAGACTACGCCGCAGCGGTTGGCAATCTTCAGATTGCCATTATTAGTTCCGCTCGTCCGGGTTTGTAACGCGGATGCATCGACACGGCGCCTGCCTGCCGGCAGGTAGGTTTGTAACGCCCGAAAACACATCTCAAAAAACATATCCACAGAAAATCACCCTGTTCAAACCCTTTACCACATCACCATACAGCCTGTTTAAAGGGATACTTTTTCGCCGATGTCGGTCTTCTGACCGACGTCCATCTGGACGTATTCGTTTTAGGATAACAAACACGCACGTCCCCCACTTTTCCTCGTCCGCGTTTGTAACGCGGATGCATCGGTAGGGCGTTTGTAACGCCCGAAAACACACCTCAAAAAACATATCCACAGAAAATCACCCTGCTCAAACCCTTTACCACAGCACCATACAGCGCACGCAGACGTACACTTTTGTGAATATCTTTATTTTATAGATCCATTTTCCCTTATTAATTTGCACTCAAATCAGGTGAAAACCTGTATACGCTCTTTGACTTTATGAACCCAATCACCTCAAGCGTAGGGGCTGAAGATCTTCAGCCCTGCATCTGGCATCCTCCTTTTCCTGAAATCTCGACCATCCTGATTCAGACAATTGTGTAAACCTATTCAGGGACGATGCAAACAAAAACTAGCAGAAAAAAGTGGCAACATGTGGCAGAAAGTGGAAGGAAGTGGCAGAGAGTGGCAATTTGTTAAAATCCCCTAAAACCCACATCCACATTGCATTTCAGCCAAAACCCAACAACAAAACTGCCACTTTTACGAAAAACTGCCACTTTTCAAAACCGTCCAATACACCACCCCCTTCCGCGTTCGCCGTTGTTGTGTCTTCTGACCAACAGCCATCGGGCCGGCTCTCTTTGAGACTCACCGACAAACTCAGATAATCGGGCACAATCGGGCATTGACAATTCACATAAACAATTAACTATGAAACACTTACCATTTTTCCGTGCCCGTTTCTATTTTCATTTCAATCGGGCATCACACATCCCAACCCTTCCGAATTCGCCGATGTTGCGTCTTCTGACCAACAGCCATCGGGCCGGCGCTCTTTGTGACACACAGTCAAACTCACATAATCGGGCACGATCGGGCATTCCCAATTCACATAAATAATTAATAATGAAACACTTACTACTTCTCCATGCCCGATTTTATTTTCATTTCCATCGGGCATACCCCTAATGACAACCCATACATACAACAACACAAAATCTTCACCACACTCAATAACAAATGAATTTGTAATTTAGTCCCTTAGTAAACAGTTACTGCAACCCATGCCCATTATTACTATATCCACACCATTTAATATAGACCTTGAATTTAAGGTCGCCACCTTCGGCAAGCGCGTGCTGGCATGGCTGGTAGATATACTTGTCATCTTTACTTACTACTACCTTACCATAGAATTCATCGTCCCGCTATTCCCCGATAACGACAAACTGAAATTCGTTCTCGAAATGGCATTATTCTCTTTACCCGTACTCTCCTACCAGCTGGTATTCGAAATTCTGTTCAACGGCCAAACCATCGGCAAGCGGGTAGCAGGCATTAAGATCATCGACTCACAGGGTAAAGAACCTACCTGGGGGCAATATATCATACGTTTCGTACTCGGGCTGGGCAATTATTTCATATATATCATGCCCTTCCTCATCATGCAGGATCCCCGGCTCATATTTTCACTAATGTTCTTTTACATCCCCGATGTGATCACATTTATGGTCACTCCCCGCTCTCAGCGTATTGGAGATCTTGCCGCAGGCACGGTAGTAATAGATGCCGGCTACAAACCAAATATCAATGAAACTATATATAAAGAGATCGAAGTAACCAATTACACCCCACTCTTTCCACAGGTTATGCGCCTTACAGATAGAGATATAAACGGCATCCGCAATTTGCTCGATGTAAAGCGCGAACGCAAAGAAAATGACGACTACATGCTCAAAGTTGTAGCCAAGATCAAATCAGTCCTCAGTATCGACACCCACATCGGCGGCTACGATTTCTTAGAACAATTATTATACGATTACAACTACCTGGCAGGAAAAGGCTAAATGCATCTAAACATTGAAATAAAACTGAGGTATAGTAGACGAGATTTGATTACACACTCTCCTCCTTTTGAAGGAGGAGTACCCCGTCATTTCGGCTTTTTCAGCCGAAATGACGGGGGGAGGTGGTTATCTGCATATCACAGGCATTTTAAAAACCAAGGCTATGAGTCCAAAAACTGAGGATTAACTAGCCTTTGTAGAGGGTTGCTGTGCTGTTCTACCGAGTAATATATCCACACTTATGCACTTTGGGATTTTGTCTTTTCACTTTTAACTTATAATAACCATTCACTAACAATCGCATTTCCCTACCTTTGCGGTCCGTAATAAATAATTGTGAGCGTATTTAAAAAAACAGCAGAACCCGTTAATCCCAATGCCGAAATGGGCTTTTTAGACCATATCGAAGCATTACGTTGGCATATTGTGCGTTCGGCTGTCGTTATTGTCATCGCAGCTATTGCCGTATTCATCAAGATCGAATGGATATTCGATCGCGTAATTCTCGGGCCCGCCCACAACGATTTTGTCAGCTACAAGTGGTTCTGCGCATTAGGCAGGTTCTTCCATTACGATTCTTTTTGTCTGAGCGATATTAAGATGGAGTTCCAGAATACAGCCGTTACCGGCCAGTTTATGATGGGAATGTCCTCGTCGATGATGATTGGTTTTATCATCGCCTTCCCTTATGTACTATGGGAACTGTGGCGCTTCATAAAACCTGCCCTTAAAGACACAGAAGTAAGAGCTGCCAAGGGAATCGTGTTCTGGTGCTCTCTATTATTCTTCTCCGGTGTTATGTTCGCCTACTTCATCATTGCGCCATATACCATCAACTTCTTTGGCAATTATCAGTTGAGCCCTAAGTTCAAAAACGTAATTACCATAGATAACTATTACGATACCATTAGTAATCTTACCCTGGCCCTGGGTCTGGTGTTCGAACTGCCTATGGTTGTGTATTTCCTCTCCCGCATTGGCATTCTTACGCCAACATTTATGCGCGAAAAAAGGAAATATGCCGTACTCATATTATTCCTGTTGGCGGAGATCATTACCCCTCCCGATCTATTTAGCTGCCTGCTGGTATTCTTCCCGCTATATGCCTTGTTCGAAATATCCGTGTTCATCAGTGCGCGCGCTATGACAGCAAGACTCAATAAAAAAGCAACCGAAAACAACAACTAATATGCAAACTACTTTCGATCGTTCATTGCCCCTGGCTATAGGCTGCGACCACGCTGGTTTTGAATACAAGGAAGCTATCAAAAAAATACTCACCGAAGCTGGTTGGCAGGTAGAAGACAAGGGTACCTACAGTGCAGATAGCACCGACTACCCCGACTACGCTCACCCGGTAGCCAACATGATAGAAGAAGGTAAAGCAACAGGTGGCATACTTATTTGCGGTAGCGGCAATGGCATCTGCATGACAGCCAACAAACACCAGGGTATCCGTGCGGCACTTTGCTGGCTAGAAGAATTGGCATCATTGGCCCGCCAGCACAACAACGCTAACATCATTTGCTTACCGGCCCGTTATGTAAGCCTGGAACTGGCAGAAAAGATGGTCAATACGTTCCTCTCTACCGCCTTCGAAGGTGGCAGACATGAAAAGAGAGTAGAGAAGATCTGATTGATCTGTAAATTATTTAGCTAAAAGGAATTGCGCCGTTCGGTTACCGGATGGCGTAATTAATTGAAGCACATAAGTCCCCATCGGTAATGCTGAAGGCAGGGAAAAAGATTCATTGATAACGCCGGTAGCAGTAGAAAAGGTTTGTATTCCTACGCTACGTCCTACAACATCATATACAAGTACTTGCACGTCGCCGGGAATTTTACTGTAAGAAACAATATGCAACACACCGGTAGATGGATTAGGGTAAATACTTAGTCCACCACCCGTATCTCCAACAGGCACTGGGAATTTATAACGGGTATCTATCCTGCGTATACGATTGTTACCATAGTCAGCAAAATACACCCGGCCCGAGTCGTCTATAGACAACCCCATAGGCAGCCTCATATAAGCAGATGTAGCCTGCCCGCCGTCACCGTAAAAGCCCGAAGTATCGCTACCGGCAACAGTAGAAAATATACCATCTGCACTTACCTTTCTTACATCACTTTTTACATCTGTAAAGTATATGTTACCAGCTGTATCTACCACTATTTTATTATTGATATTCGCCGTAAAATATGCGGCAGTTGCTGGCCCGCCAACACCGGGCACACCCGCAACACCAGGTCCTGCTATTGTAGAAATTGTACCATCCGGGGCTACTTTCCTTATATCGTGTGCTTCCAGAATATACAAATTGCCTGCCAGGTCGCAGGCTACGCCAACTGGCGCTACATGAGCGTTTACTGCCAGTCCGCCATCACCATTATCCCCACTTGTTACTCCATTACCCGCTACTGTAGTGATGATGCCATTATTATCCACTTTCCTCACCCTCCCTTTATCCACTATGAATAGATTTCCGTCCTTATCCAAATTCATTGCTCTGCCTGTTCCGGCTAACCGAGCATCGGTTGCAGGCCCCCCATCTCCTGAGTAACCCGTTGAATCCGAACCGGCATACTTTGATACTAAACCATTGGCAGCCACCTTCCAGACCTTTCCAAATCCCAGCATAAAAAGGTCACCGGTTTTATTGGCACACACGTCCCACGTGGATATACGCGTACTGTAAGTACTGATAATTCCATCTTTATTCACTTTCCGCACCCTGGTGCCTCTTCCGGCCATCTCGCTGATAAACATATTACCAAGCCCATCGAAAGTTACAGATGATGGGTAGTCCAATATGGCATTTTCCGCCTTGCTGCCATTGCATACTGTATTAATGGACGGTGTAATAAAGTTGTATATCCTCCCCGCCTCAATTTTATGAACAGAATAGTTATCACATATATAGATTACGCCATGTTGATCTGCTGCTATTCCAATTGCGCCTATGGCTACAGAAGTTGCTATGGCACCATTGGTACAGGTATTCGTATCTCCCCCTGCTACTACCGAAACCGTGCCTGCGCCATTAATACTGAGTATCCTCTTACTGGTACTAACCAGGATGTCATTGTTGTTCCCAATGTCCACACCATGCACGTACTCACCAGTAATAGCATGTATTGAGTCGCAGGTCACAATACCCAATATATCATGCTTAAATAGACCAGCCCAATTGACTGCAAATAAGTTACCCATGCTATCAACACAAACATCTTCAGCATACACCGACATGACCGTACTGATCATTCCTGCACCATTTATTTTCCTTATCCTGCTGTTGCGGGTATCCGCGATATATATGTTGTCATCATTATCTATGGCTATACCTCTGGGACCGTTAAGCGTTGCGGCAATAGCAGGTATATTATCACCATTGTACCCTAAGGTATCAGTGCCGGCAACCCGCGACACAATACCTGCGGGCGACACCTTAAACAAACAGTCAAGGCCGGCATCAGAAATGTACATATTATTCTTGCTATCAAAAGCTACATCAGCAGGATATGCGAATGGAGTAGCAGTAGCTTGGCCACCTAGGTCGGGCAATGCAAAAACAGCTACACCGGTGCCCGCCACCGTACTAATGCGGCCTGAGGCATCTATCTTCCTCACCCGTGCATGGTCTACGTCTGAGATATACAGATCTCCATTGTGCCAGGTAAGATTAAAAGGATTTACCAAAGCACTGTCCAGAGGCCCGCCATCTCCGGCCCCTCCACCAGCTACGGTAGTAATGATCTGCGCATGGGCAGCCATGGAAATAAAAATAAAGGCTAAAAGGGCAAGTGTAGATTTTCTATTCATAGAAGCAGTAATTGACGGTTAATATCTATTTCACAGATGTACCTGTATACATAGACGTATAAATATACCAAAAACTTGGGCTGCACCAATAGAATTGCATACAGAATGCGTAATGCTCACTACAACTGCCAGTTATACTGCTACTAGCGGATCGTTTTAGAAACAGTATAAGTAACCCAGTGATCGCCAAGAATGTTCCGGTTGAGTGTTTGCTGGATGGAAGTGTTGTCTGTTGACAAATGAAAAAAAAAATTACATCGGCACGTCGATCCTGATCTGCTTGGAGTAGATCTTGCCTTTCTCGTCTTTACCATCAATCTTCCACATAACTGAGCGAAGGGTAACGACGAGAGGTTTTTGATTAGCAGTCCGTACATTCTTGCCAAGTACTGTCATCCATTCGTCGATCTTCTTCTTGCTCAGGTGGCGTTGACGGCCCGCCTTGGTTACTGCATTGCGAATATCACTGGCATCTGCATCCTCGAATTTCAGATCATTTTCACCCAATCCTCTTACAGGATAAGCACCGTTACCGCCATTGACCTGTTGCCATGGTGTGGTTACACTTAGATCTTCTAATGGCAGATTACCGTTTTTGCCTTTCAGCAACACTACTGACTGGTAGCGCTGCGAGACCTTAGTGACATTGCCGGTTGTGCGCATAACATTACCATTTATGTTACCACTTGTCCAGGTATAGACAGCACCATTGGCATTCATAAGATTTGGTTTACCGGCTTGTTTCGCATCAAGGCCCGGCAACATGATGGTTACCTCTTTAAACTCTGCCTTTAAACCTGGTCCGGATGGGATAGGTGCAGCGGCTGGCGGAGGGGCCGTTGCAACTGCGGCTTTCTGAGGCGTATCTGCCTTTGGTTCTTCTTTAGCAGTATCGGGAGGAATATTAGAAGGTATCACCGGAGTGAGGTCGGTGACAAGGTCCTGAAGTTTTTGAGGATCTGACTCAGTTACAATTGTAGATGAGTCTCCCAGCTTAATGGGACCATGATTTTTTGTGGGCACATCTTTGCACGAAAAAATAAAAATACAACCGAATAACAGAAGATGTTTACTGCAGATATTCATTCACCCAATTTTACTTGCGAATGTAAAAGATATAAGTGAATAATACAGTATTGTGTGGGCTCGGGAGCCGAAAATATTCAACAATATAGATGGCAAACAGCCACGCCAACGAAATTTTCGTGCGATAGTTTAACGAGATCTCAGGCACAAAGGACAAAATCTACAAATTATTGTTAAGATAAATACAAAGCAAATATGCATAACTTTATACAGTGTTGTAACAGTGGCAGATAGATATTAAAATGGGCGAACCTCAGTCCACATCAATAAAATCAATAAAAGTACCTACACGGATATGGATGGTATAGGTAACTTTGCACCTTGTTTTTATGCAGATAGTATAGAAACAGTAATTAACCGGATACTCACTCATGTTATACCGAACAACACTTTTTCTTCTACTGACATTCCTGCTCTGCAACATTGCCCGGGCGCAGTTGAAAGGCACCAATGATACCCGCCACCTACCCGGCAGCACTGATACAACTACATATAGCTATTCACTGGAGCAGTGCATCAGCTATGCACTGAAGAACCAGCCAGCGGTAAACCAGAGTCGTCTTGATGAGGAGATAGCACACGCTAACAGATCGATAGCGTTATCGGGATGGCTGCCACAGGTAATAGGCGGCGCTAACCTGCAACACTGGTTACAATTACCAACATCATTCCTTCCTATTAATGGGGTATCAACCCCGGTACATACAGGGGTTGCCAACACATCGAACCCAAATATTGCAGCCACGTGGAATCTGTTCAGTAATGATGTGCTGCTTGCAGCAAAGGCCGCTAATACCAACATAGACCTGGCAAGGGAAACTACCAGAGAAACCAGAATACAATTGGTAACCGATGTGAGCAAGGCATTTTACGATATCCTGTTATCGGTAGAGCGCATTAATGTATATAAGGAAGATACAGCCAGGCTCAGGAAGAACCAGCAGGACGCCTACCACAGGTACGTGAGCGGCATAGCTGATAAGGTAGATTATAAGCAGGCAACCATTTCACTGAACAACTCTATGTCTCAATTGAAGACAGCCAGCGAAGAAGTAAAAGGAAAGTATGCCGCACTGAAACGACTAATGGGCAGCCCTGCGGAACTAAAGATAACCGTAAACTTTGATACGGCACTAATGATGCAGGGAATATATACTGACACCGATGCTGTATTGCACATAGAACGTAGAGTAGAATACCAGCAACTACAATTAGTGAGGAAGATACAGCACCTGAATACATCGTATTACAAAACCAATTTCATCCCTACCCTGTCGGCATTTTACAACTATAACTACCAGTTTCAGAGTAAGCAATTTTCTGACCTCTACAATCAGGCATATCCTAACTCATATGTAGGCCTGCAGTTGAGCGTACCTCTGTTTACCGGATTTAAACGACTGGACAACATACATAAATCGAAACTGCAGGAGGAACGGATAGACTGGGACGAGGTAAATCTGAAACTGGCTGTATACACAGAATACCAGACATCGCTGGCGGCCTACAAGAGTAACCTCTACAATCTGAAGGCGCAGTCGGAAAACGTGGCCATGGCCCGGGAGGTATACAACATAGTGAAGTTGCAATACTCAGAAGGCATAAAGGCTTATCTGGATGTAATCGTTGCGGAATCGGACCTGCAGGAATCGGAGATCAATTACCTCAATGCACTATTCCAGGTATTGGAAAGTAAGGTGAACCTGGAGAAGGCGATGGGGGATATTAATCCTTAATGGCTGAATTAAGGCAATTCGGCAATGTGGGAGAATGTGATAGAATGCGACAATGTGGTGGTGTTTAGATAATAATAACTGCAATGAAGATTGCGAAATGATAAAAGAAATTAAAGACATGAACAGGTCGGTTTTACATACAACAATATTTATAGCAGGAATTGCAGTGTTGGCAGCTTGTGGCGAGAAAAAGGCAGATGCACCTAATCCCGCTAACATGCCGGTGCCGGTAAATATCTATGAAGTACATCCAGAAAAGGCGGTTTACTATGATATGTATCCGGGCACGGTGGTTGCACTCAACCAGGTAGATCTGCGCTCGCAAACTGAAGGATATGTGACCGGCATCTTCTTTAAAGATGGCGATCATGTAACTAAGGGACAGAAGCTGTACCAGATAGATGTGAGCAAATACCAGGCAACGGTAAGCCAGAGTAATTCGGCATTGATGGTAGCCAAATCTAACCTGGACCAGGCTCAGAAAGATGCCGACCGTTATACCTACCTTAATGAACATGATGCGGTAGCGAAGCAAACACTGGACCATGCAATGACCGCATTGCAGAATGCAAAGAACCAATATGCAGCGGCCAAACAAGATGTAGTTAAAACACAGACCGACCTGAACTACTCCATTATCAAAGCACCATTTGATGGCACAATAGGCATATCGCAGGTTAGACAGGGAGCATCGGTATCGGCAGGTTCTACTATTCTCAATACCATATCGACTAACGATCCTATGGCCGTGGATATACTGATCAATGAGAAGCAGATACCCCACTTTGTGAGCATGCAAAAACAAACTGTAAATAATGCAGATTCACTATTTACTTTATTGATGCCAGATAACAGTTTATACGGTGGCACTGGGCAGATAAGCCTAATAGACCGCGGTGTAAATGCACAAACAGGCAGCATAACTGTGCGTATTGCTTTCCCAAATAAGGGTGGCTTACTAATAGCCGGCATGAGCAGCAAAGTAAGAGTGCGCAACCAGGACACCGCAATGCAGGTGATCATACCTAATAAGGCAGTGGTAGAACAGATGGGCGAGTACTTTGTATACGTAGCAAAAGACACGGTGATAAGGTCGGCAACAGACACTGTTATCAAAAAAGTAGAAGCACCAAGTCCACATGCGGTACAGCGAAAAGTGACACTGGGTGTTGCAATAGCCGACAGGATAATAGTAAAAAGCGGACTGAACGAAGGCGACCGCGTAATAGTAGATGGCGTGCAGAAACTTCATGACGGGTCGCGGATAAAGCAACCGTAATTTAATTGGGCACCTCGCGGTAACATTTACATGATCTCACCGTCATTTGTTTTGAAGGTTTATACAAAACGAATACGTCCAAACGTAAGATTGCTTCGCGAAGGGCTCGCAATGACACGCCTCTTTTGCTTCCTGTCATTGGATGATGATCGCGGGGAAACTCGAATAACTTTTTGAATTGAAAATAGATTATGATAGCTGATGTATTTATAAAAAGGCCGGTTACCGCAATAGTCATCTCTCTGGTGCTGCTGATGGTGGGTACAATATGTATCCTGAACCTGCCGGTGGGACAGTACCCAGAAATAACGCCGGCTACAGTGCAGGTAACAGGCCAGTTTACCGGCGCCGACGCGCTCACTGTTGAGCAGACAATGGCCATACCGGTAGAGGCACAGATAAACGGCACACCGGGTATGAACTACCTGCAGAGCAATAGCACCAGCAATGGCGCCATGACAGTAAATGTGATCTTTGGGATAGGCACTAATATAGACGTAGCAACGCTTGACGTTCAGAACCGCGTGAGCATTGCGACACCACAGCTCCCCGATGTAGTAAAGCGCCTTGGACTGACGGTAAGAAAACGAAATCCGAGCCTGTTGATGCTTGTAGCACTCTCCTCGCCCAAGGGCTCGCACAACGTAACATTTGTAGATAACTATACCAACATATTTGTGCGTGATGCACTGCTACGCGTAAAGGGCGTAGGCGACATTGTAAGCCGCACCGATGACTTTAGTATGCGTGTGTGGCTGAAGCCTGATAAGCTGGCCGAATACGGACTATCTGCAAGTGATGTGACCAATGCGCTGAGTGAACAAAATGTGCAGGTAGCTGCAGGATCAGTAGGCGTACCGCCACAGCAAAGTACCCAGGTATTTGAGTACAGCCTGATGGTGAATGGCCGACTGAATAAGGTGACGGATTTTGAAAACATCATCATTAAAACAGTGCCCGGCACAGGTCAGCTGCTCTATCTTAAAGATGTAGCACGTGTGGAGCTAGGCAAATTTGCCTACGCAAGTAATTCATTTGTGGATGGTAAGCGTGCATCTTACCTGCTGGTGTACCAGGCACCGGGCAGCAATGCACTGGAAACTGCAGAAGGCGTATACGCTAAGCTGGCAGAAATGAAGAAGACATTCCCCGGCGATATAGATTATAGTGTACCGTTTGAATCTGTGACAGTAGTAAAGGTATCTATGCACGAGGTGGTGCTCACCTTGCTTGAAGCGCTTGGACTGGTAGCGATAGTGGTATTCCTCTTCCTGCAAAACTGGAGAGCGACGTTGATACCGATACTAGCTATACCTGTGTCTATTATAGGTACATTCATATTCTTCATTCCGCTGGGCTTTACTATCAACACGCTTACCATGTTCGGGTTTATACTGGCCATTGGTATAGTGGTAGATGATGCCATAGTAGTAGTAGAAGCCGTGCAACATTACATAGACCACAAAGGTATGAGTGCCAGAGAAGCCACAACGCAGGCCATGAAAGACATATCGGGGCCCGTGATAGCCATTGCATTGATACTTGCAGCCGTGTTTGTGCCGGTTGGATTTATACCGGGGCTGGTAGGCCGCCTGTACCAGCAGTTTGCCGTTACTATAGCAATATCGGTGGTTCTGTCGGCTTTTGTGGCCCTGTCTCTTACACCCGCGTTGTGTATTATGCTGCTCAAGAAATCTACCGTTAATAAAGAAGCCCGCGGACTCAACGGCATGTTTTATAAATTCAATAACTGGTTCGATCGGTTTTCAGATAAATATACCAGCGGCGTAAAACACTCTATCAAAGCTTCGAAACTGGTGATCATAATACTGGTGTGCATCTGCGTGGGAACCGTATTATTATTTAAAGCAAAGCCTACAGGCTTTATACCTACAGAGGATGAGGGCCGTATGTTCATTACTTATGAACTGCCTGAAGCATCATCTACCGCCCGCTCTCTTGAAGTATTGCAAAAAGTAATGAAGGCTGTGGGTGAAACACCCGGAGTAGGGCACTATGCTGCACTTGGCGGGCTTAATGTCGTTACCTTCTCTACCAAATCGAACAGCGGCACCATCTTTTGCCAGCTGAGACCATGGGATGATCGTACCAACCCCGATGAGCAGGTACCTAACATAATAGACGTACTCAAAAAACGCATTGCGGCTGCCGGTGTAAAGCAGGCCAATGTGGTTGTAGTGCCTCCACCGCCTATACCCGGCCTTGGCCAGACAGCGGGCTTCAGTATGCAGCTGCAGCAAAGAGAAACATCGGACGACGTGAGGGTGTTTGAAAAGGTAGTAAAGAATTTTATTGCCGAAGCGCAGAAAGACCCTGCAATAGGTAGTGCATTTACATTTTACGGGGCGCACACTCCTGCTTACAATATAACGGTTGACAGGGAAAAATGTAAGAAAATGGGGGTATCCATATCTGAGGTATTCAGTGCCATACAAACCTACATGGGTAGTTTCTATGTCAATGACATTAGCCTGTACAGTCGCAACTTCCACGTGATGGTGCAGGCAGATACCAACTACAGGGTGAACATTACTGACCTTGACAAATACTACGTGAAGAACCAAGCCGGACAGATGTTGCCTATGAGTACATTGGTGACGTATGCGCCAATAGAAACAGCGCCGTTGATATCGCACTTCAATATATTCAGATCGGCAGAGATAGATGGTACACCAAAGAAGGGATATAGCAGCGGACAGGCATTAGATGCGCTGAAAAAAGTAGCAGCTAAAACATTACCCAATGGTTATGGCTATGAGTTCTCGGGCCTGAGTTATGAAGAAGAGAAAGCAGGTAATTCTTCTGTCTACATCTTCATGCTTTCGATAGTGTTTGTGTTCCTGTTCCTTGCCGCATTGTATGAAAGTTGGTCTGTGCCGTTCTCTGTATTGTTTGCCGTGCCGGTGGGCGCTTTCGGAGCTATTCTAACTCTGACATTTGTGCCAAGCCTTACAGATAATGTTTATGCGCAGATAGGGTTGATAACGTTGATAGGTCTATCGGCCAAGAATGCGATATTGATAGTAGAGTTTGCCAAGGAGCGTGTAGACTCGGGTGAGGAGTTGATACGGTCTACACTTGAGGCCGTGAGGCTCCGACTGAGACCGATCATCATGACATCGCTGGCATTTATACTAGGTGTTATGCCATTGGTGCTTGCTGAAGGGGCAGGTGCAGTAGCGAGGCGTACGATAGGGTTTACCGTATTTGGCGGTATGCTTGCAGCTACTTCGCTGGCCATCTTCATTGTGCCGGTATTGTTTGTGGTGATCTGCAGGATATCGTATGGTAAGAAAGCACTGGAAATAAAAGAAAAAGGTGAAGGGACTGGCGTAGATGAAGTGATCGTAAATTAATCAGGCATCGTAACTTTCTTTATAAAGGCACCTGTGGGTGTCTTTATATTTTGGACCAATGATAGCTTACATAAATGCTAAGGGCAATATAGACCACCTTTTTCCGGAAGTTAATAAACAGATGTACTGAAAGTAAAAGGCTTTTACTATTTTTAATCCATGTCGGGTCATCACCATGCACGAAAAGAAAACATATGCCTCAATTGCGGGGCTACACTATACGGGCACTTTTGTCATGTATGTGGCCAGGAGAACAATGAGCCAAGGGAAAATGCGTGGCACATCGTCCGTCACTTTTTTGAGGATATTACCCACTTCGACGGCAAGTTCTTCGACTCGCTGAAGTATGTGATAACCAGGCCGGGCTTTCTTGCCAAAGAATATACCAAGGGGCGCAGAGTATCTTACCTGAACCCTATTCGTATGTACCTGCTTTATTCGGCTATCTTTTTCCTTATCACGTTCAGCCTGCTTATGAAGCACGAGCACACTACACCGGAGGTAGCACGCTTCCGGGATAGTATAGAACAACATAACGATGGCAAACGACTTGGCTACAACAAAGCGACCGTGCCCGGAACCGATCAAACGGCCGATTATCTTAGTTTTGGCAGAGTATACCCGCGAGATGGTGCCCGTGTATTCGATTCTATTCAACGTACACTCCCCGATACCTCAGCACGAAAGGTACATGGCATGGAGTATTTCTTTTACAGGAATATAGCCAAACTATCTACAGCTTATCACAGAGATCCTAACAGGTTTATGGAGCAACTCAATGAGCAGTTCACTCATTCGCTATCCAAGATATTTTTTATCTCGCTGCCATTATTCACGCTACTCCTGTGGCTCATGTACCTGCGGCGAAAGGAACAGTTCTTTGTTGCCCATGCCGTATTTACCATACATTTCTATTGCATGGTGTTCGTCTTCGGTCTGCTGTTGCAGTTGATAAACCAGATCGAAGTTGAAAGCGACGCTATGGTAACCGTACTGCAGGGATTTGGTCTGGCGGTATTTCTGGGCATGTATATCTACCTGTATGTGGCCATGTATCGCTTTTACAACCAGGGCTGGTTCAAGACGGCAGTAAAGTGGCTGATACAGTCGATATTTTTCACTGCTGTTTTAATAGTGGTTACTGTGCTCATGTATATTAAGGCGATGTCCAACCTGGGGTAATAGTGCTATTGATGCAATTGGCATACCTTTATTGGACACAATACTATTGAACTATTGAGTCAGTATTCTTATGATCCTTCCACCATCCTTTTATACTCGTGCTGATGTTGTTACAATAGCTAAAGAGCTGTTAGGCAAGGTTATTGTGACCAATATTGGTGGTATAGTTACCTCGGGAATGATAGTGGAAACCGAGGCCTATGCGGGTGTACATGACAAGGCATCTCACTCCTATGGCGGAAGGAATACAGAAAGAACGAAGGTGATGTTTATGAATGGTGGTGTGGCTTATGTGTATCTATGTTATGGCATCCATCACCTGTTCAATGTGATCACTAATGTGGAGGGTACGCCAAGCGGAGTGTTGATACGCGGTGTTGAGCCACTTGACGGCGTTGAGTATATGCTGGTGCGCAGAAAGAAGGAAAAGCTGACACCTGCACTCACCGCAGGGCCGGGCGCATTGAGTGCCGCATTGGGCATTAATACAGCCCTTACCGGCACATCTTTATCGGGCACAGATATCTTTATTGAGGACAGAGGGATAATAGTGACTAAGAGTGAGATAGTTGTTGGTACGCGAGTGGGTGTAGCCTATGCCGCTGAAGATGCGATGCTCCCCTACCGGTTTTCAATAAAAGGCAATAAGTATGTGAGCAAGGGGAAGGGATTGTGAGGTACTTTATCGGGCGTTACAAACGCCCTACCGTTGCATCCGCGATACAATCGCGGACGAGCGTTAAAATAAAAATGCCGGACACAAGCCCGGCATTTATTCATTTTCATATCATCGCCGAATTGGCAAATTGGCAAATTGTCGAATTGTCGAATTATTTACACTCTTTCAATAATAACCGCATAACCCTGACCAAGGCCTATGCACATGGTGCAGAGCGCATAGCGTTTGTTCTGCTTGTGCAGTTCTATTGCGGCTGAATTGATGATACGGGTACCTGACATACCCAGTGGATGACCAATAGCTATGGCGCCACCATTTACATTTACGCGCGCATCATCATCTGCTATGCCCAGGTTACGGAGCACCGCAAGACCCTGTGCTGCAAATGCTTCATTAAGCTCTATGATGTCTATATCGTTTATCGTCAGTCCCGCTCTTTTTAGTGCAAGTTGTGTAGCGCTTACCGGGCCAATACCCATTATGCGTGGTTCCACACCGGTAACACCACTGCTTACTATTCTGGCTTTTGGTGTTATGCCATATTGCTTTATAGCCTGCTCAGACACTACGTACAATGCAGCAGCACCATCATTAAGACCGGATGCATTACCGGCAGTAACAGAACCATCTTTTTTGAAGGCAGGTTTCAGATTACCCAACACTTCCATTGTTGTGGTAGGCTTAATGAACTCATCAGCACTGATAACTGTTGGTGCACCTTTCTTTTGTGCTATTTCTACAGCTACTATTTCTTCTGCCAGTCGGCCCGAAGCCTGTGCTGCAGCAGCCTTCATTTGTGAGCGATATGCAAATGCATCCTGATCAGCACGGCTGATGTTGTACATTTCCGCAAGGTTTTCTGCCGTCATGCCCATAGCATCGGTACCATACATCTGGTGCATTTTAGGATTGATGAATCTCCAGCCAAAGCTGCTGTCATACATCTGTGCATCCTGACCAAAAGCCTGGGTAGTTTTACCAATTACCCATGGGCCTCGTGTCATGTGCTCCATACCTGCGGCAATGAATACCTCTCCATCGCCCGCCTTTACTGCTCTTGATGCATTGATAACAGCCGACATGCCTGAAGCACATAAACGGTTAACAGTTTCACCCGGAACAGTATAGGGCAAGCCGGCCAGCAATAAAGCCATTCGCGCCACGTTGCGATTGTCTTCTCCTGCCTGATTGGCGCAACCCATGATAACATCATCGATTGCCGATGCCGGTATATTGGGATTACGTTCCACAAGTTTCTGCAAAACCCATGCACCAAGATCATCTGATCTCATGCCGGATAGTGCTCCCCTGAAATTGCCAATTGGCGTACGTAACCCGTCTGCTATAAATGCTTCTTTCATTATGTTATATCGGTTTGGAAAACAGGCTGTAAAGGTATTATTTTTCCCATTGTTCGTTTGTGCTCATTACCTTGCAAAAAAACTGAGTGATCTTACCTGCGATATAGATCTAAAACACACAAATAAGTGCACGACACCACAAGTGGCAATTTTAGAAAAATCATATTAAAATTAAACATATTTTACCCTTCGAGGTGAATAGAGATAACAATCATGCGGGTAAGCAAGGTTTGTATAGCATTGGTAAGAGGTAAGCTATGATCCTGAAAAAGCTGATTGCGCATACCCTGGCTGATCTTGATCTCCGGAGAAAAGATAAAAGTATCATTAAAAAACTCAAAGCCTACACCTACTTCGTACCCGTAGTCTACGGGGCTTACTTTCAGAAATTCATCTGTTCTTCTCGACCTTGCATTGGCGGCCAGATCATAATCGAACTTACCACCAACAAGAGCATAGAACCTGAAATTATTGATACGATCGCTTTTAAATTTCAACTGTAATGGCAGGTGCATGTAGATAGCCTCCACACCTTTACTTAACGCACTGTCTTTGGGAATACCATATTTGTAATCCAATCTTTTTTCTGCAAAAGCAAGTGAAGGCACAAAGCGCAGATCAACAAAATTGGTAAGTTTCAAATTGGCTAAGAGACCAAGATTAAACCCTGGCTGCCACTTAGGTTGTATAGTTTTAAAGGTATCTGTAGCTGCAAAAGCCTCTGTATAATTAATCTGGTACACAGAGTAGTTAAGGCCAAAAGTGATACCGAAATAGTATTTCTTATCATCATGATCGGGCATACTCATAGCCACCCTCTGCGCCGAAGCAGTAAAGGAAAGCAGTAGTGCAAAAAATGCTAATAAACTTTTGCCGAAGCCCATGAACCAGTGGTTATTAAAATTAAACGCAAATTACAAAGTTACAGTATGCCATGACCTTTTAAAAATCAGCACTTTCCGTGAAATAACAAACTTTTACAAAAAATAATACATAAAGTAGATTTTTTTACTAGCTTTGTTATTCAGAAGTGAACAATATTAGCTCGAAAAGCTATTGACGATAATTTCCTGACACCCTGAAAACTCAGGATTTAGCCCCCGCTCTTCGGGGGCTTTCTTTTTATTATTGTAATATAACGTAGCGAATACTGCCGATCTTAACACAGCGCAGTATATTTAATGAAAAATTGTAAAATACCCGTAAATGAAATATGTCAAAGGATTAGATACACTCAGAGCACTCGCTATCTTTTTTGTTATTATGGAGCACTGGGGGCACGGCTTCCCGGCCAATACCATACCTAATTATCTACTCACTATCTTTCTTGAAAATGGCACATTTGGAGTTAACCTCTTTTTTGTACTGAGTGGATTTCTTATTACGTCAATATTACTCAATGAAAAGACAAAGCTTGTAGCCGGAAAGCAACTTACTGTTATCAAAAATTTCTTTATCCGTAGGTCGCTACGCATATTCCCAATTTACTACATTGTAATATTGACCTGTTACTTCCTGGGCTATACATTCGTGCAGGAAAACATTGGCTACTATCTCACGTACACTTCCAATTTGTTACCGTATCGCACAGGTAAAGCAAATGTGCTGTCACATACATGGTCGCTTTCGGTAGAAGAGCAATTTTACCTTATATGGCCGTGGCTGATCATATTCGTCAATTGGAAGTACATAAAATATGTTTTTATAGGTTCAATAGTGTTAGGAATAGTAAGCCGGTTTGTTGTTGTAAATGTGTGGCACCACCACTATCCGGTACTTGTATTTAATTGCCTGGACGCGTTTGGTATCGGAGGGGCATACGCCTACATCAGACTGAAAGAAAACTGGCGTAAAAATTTTGAAAAGAACTTCCTTATAGTTTTCCCTTTACTGCTGTATGTTGTAATAAAAACTGCTTCATTTAAAGGCAATCCACTTTGCGTTACTTATAAATCTGTTCTGGACAGTGTGATAGCAGTGGCACTGATCATGTTTACATTGAAAAATAAATCTGAATGGATACGCAAATACATAATGGAAAACAAGGTATTTAACTTCGTAGGCCGAATCAGCTATGGATTGTATTTATACCATTTCACATTTGGATACGCGGCAGACAGGTGGGTTGCAGACTATATGATCAAGCACCCCGACACATCCCCATTCATTAACAACGACTATTTCGTTTTCTGTGCAAAACTCGTCATTCTCGTTTCATGCTCGTGGTTATCGTTTATAATTATTGAGAAACCTATTCTTACACTAAAGAAGAAGTTCGAATACACCTAGTTATTTAAGCTCATACCTACATAAAAGCCACTGCCCGTTAGCTATCTAACGGGCAGTGGCTTTATAAATGTACAATGGACACCGCCATCAACTAAATAAGAATGCGATATCGTCTTTTGTCAATCGCTTCATAAATGCGTTATCATCTGAGACCAGTTCATTTGCAAGGTTGCGTTTCTGCTCCTGTAGTTGCAACATCTTTTCCTCCAATGTGTCTTTACAGATCAACCTGTAGGCAAAAATATTTTTGGTCTGTCCAATTCGGTGCGTACGGTCAATTGCTTGTTGCTCTACCGCAGGGTTCCACCAAGGATCTACAATATATACATAGTCGGCGGCTGTAAGGTTCAAACCAATACCACCCGCCTTCAGCGAGATAAGGAATACCCTGCATTCGTGATTGTTCTGAAATTCGTTGATAGCGTTCTCTCGTTCTGTAGCCGAACTGCTACCATCGAAGTATACATAAGGGATGTTCTCCTTCTCCATATTCTCCTTGATCAAGCCAAGCATGCCCAGGAACTGAGAGAAAATGAGCACCTTATGATCACCTACGTTTTCAGTGATCTCGCGAGAAAGTTCATCCAGCTTAATGGAGTGATTGGCGAATTTCTCTTCATCGTTCATGATGGCTGGTGAATCGCATATTTGCCTGAGCTTGGTAAGCCCCTGCAAAATGTGCATCTGCGATTTTTCCATACCCTTTTCTTCAATGATACCGAGAATTTGCGAGCGATAAGTATTGCGGTAAGCATCGTAGATCTTGCGTTGTTCCGGCCCCATCTCGCAATACAGGATCATTTCTGTCTTTTCAGGAAGATCTTTGGCCACCTGCTCTTTGGTGCGGCGCAGGAGGAACGGATAAGTCAGCTTACGCAATTGTCCCTTTACTTCGTCCTCGCGGAATTTATCAATAGGCGTGGCAAACTCACTCATGAAGAATTCCCTGCTACCTAGCATACCCGGGTTAAGGAAGTTCATCTGCGCATAAAGATCGAATGTGTTGTTCTGCAAAGGCGTACCGCTCAGCGCCAACCTGTTCTTACAGTTAAGCAGTAATGATGCCTTAGCGACCTGCGATTGTGGATTTTTGATAGACTGCGACTCATCGAGCACAACATAGTCGAACTCAATTTCTTTGAACATCTTGATGTCACTACGCATGGTACCATAGGTAGTAATGATCACATCAAAATTTTCGAATGCTGCGATAGAGGCCGCACGCTTAGGCCCATGATGAATGATCTTGGTAAGCGTTGGCGTAAATTTATCTATTTCCTTTTCCCAGTTAAACATCAGTGTAGTAGGACATACTACCAGATATTTAGGGTTATCGTGCGTGTTCTTATAATGCTGGAAGAATGTAAGCGTCTGTACGGTTTTACCGAGACCCATGTCATCGGCAAGGATACCACCCCAGCCTGCTTCATTAAGGAACTTCAACCATTGGAAGCCTGCCAACTGATACGGACGTAAAACTGCCTGCAAGTGTTCAGGTGGTTTTAACTCACTGTAATCATTCTCCAGTATATTCTC
>CANBQQ010000008.1 GCA_947371715.1 Flavipsychrobacter stenotrophus | reverse complement strand
TTCTTTTTATCCTCTTTACTGATCGCCTCTTCTATAACAGATCTGATCACTTTATTACTGATCACTTCTCCTTTTTTATCTGCAATACCTTCGCTGAATAACTTCTTCAGGTATATGAGTCCGAAATGTGTTTCAGCATATTTGTTGCTAGTGATACGGGATATGGTTGAGATGTCCATATTCAGCATGTCTGCCAGATTGCGCAGCACCATTGGCTTCAGGTAGCGGATATCACCCTCCTGAAAATATTCAGGCTGCAACTCTACTATACCTTTCATTATGCGCAACATAGTATCCTCACGTTGCTTCACGGCATTCACAAACCACTGTGCCGAACTCAGCTTGCTTTTTACATATTGGTTGGCACCTTTGTCTTTGCTGGTTATCTGGCTGGCCAGTTCGTCGTGCAATGACTGGTTGACAAACACAGATCCCGACCTGCTCGAATACAAATTCACTTGTATATTGCCACCATAGTTGGTAATGATATAATCTGGTATGATCGTATTCTTAGGATCGAAGGCCGAGGTTTCTGTAACAGGGTGAAACTTGAGGCCACTGATGAGGTTAAGTACAGTCCTCAACTCATCATCATCTATTTTTAGTGCATGGTGTAGTTTCTCAAACTGGCGATGCATCAGGTCATTGTAATGATGCTCTAACAAATTAATAGCGCACTTTACATCCGGCCTTCTCACATCCATGGCATGCAGTTGCAACAACAAGCACTCTTGTATGCTACACGAGCCTATCCCTATCGGGTCAAGAGATTGAACAACCTTCAATGCCTTTCTTACTCGCTCCGGCTCTACCACCTTCTGAAAGTAAAACGACATATCCTCTGCCACTTCATCTATAGGCCTGTCCATAAAGCCCTCACCATTAAGTATGTCTATTATATACTCGGCTGCAATACGGTCATCGTCAGAAAGTGACAACATCTGCAATTGCTGGTGCGTCTCTTCTTTAAATGTATTCACGTTGACTATCGGTGTGTTAGGTGCTACTTCCGAGTCAAAATAATTCTGGTAATCAGATTTGTAATTGGGCGTGTCATCATACATTACTTCCTCCCAATCCTGGTAATCCTGCACTTCATCTTTAGACAACTTCGTATCTTCTTCATCTTTCTTTTCTGCAGTTTCCAAAAATGGGTTTTCTTCCAGTTCATTCTTGATCCGCTGTTCCAGCTCAAGCGAATTAAGAAAATATAGGTTCAACAGTTGTATCTGCTGTGGCAGGATTTTTAAATTTTGTCTCTGGCTCTGGTTCTGGCTGATCATGGTCTTCTGACATTTTACTGCCTACCTTAAAGCAAGGTTAAAGCCACATTCTCTTTCATATGAAATTAATTATTTAATACACTTATATAACTGTACATCAACGCTTATTGAATACGATAATATAATATCAATTCAAGTGGCATTATTTTAGATAAGACATCCCATATTTTCATGAGGAATTTGTTCCACATACTGTAGATTTGGATACTGATGAAAAAGCGACTGATCATTATTGCGGGTGCTTTCAGCATTTCATTTCTTATAATGGGTGCATTATCATTGTTTTCTATAGAGCGACTAAACAAATACACCTACTTTTCGCGTCTTACAGATAAATCAGGATTTGTATTGGAAAAGATCTTTGGTGCGGAGAAAAGCCTGCGCGATATAGACCGCACAGAGCGCGGCTACATGATCACCAAAGACACCATGTATGTTCGGTTTCTCTACAACTCTTTCGACAGTCTTAAAAACAATATCAGAGATCTTAAAGAACTGACTACAGACAATGCAGAACTACAGCGAACAATAACGCTTATCAATGCCACTGCAAGTACCAGAATAGCAGCAGCAAAAGACAATGTAGCCTATGTGGATAGTAATAAGACGTCTACACTTTCTAAATATTATTTCGATAGCCGCCAGCTGATGATCGATTGCTCCAAGCTGCTGCGCAAAATTCACGATTCTGAAAATATACTCAAAGAAAAGACACTAAAAGAAGAGCAGCTTTATGAAACACTCACAACCCGCACTATAAAGTGGCTATTACTGTTATTCTGTCTCATTACCTTATTTCTGCTGGTATTGCTTATTATAGAGTTGAAGAACAGAATGACATTTCAGGAGCAACTACAGGCGAAAGTAATTGACCTGAGGCGCTCACATGAAGAGCTACAGGAAATAGCCTTTGTGGCAGCGCACGACCTGCAGGAACCACTTAGAAAAATACAGATCTTCAGCAATATGTTGTTGTATCAGAAAACTGACTTTATTGACGAGACCAACAGGGAGAACCTACAGCGCATCAATAACTCTGCCTTACGCATGCAATCGTTGATAACTGACCTTTCATCATTAACCAGCCTTACTAAGGTAGATGAGATAAAGAAAGACCTGGACCTTAACAGGATGCTGCAGTTCATATTACTCGACATGGACGAGAAAGTGGTAGACAAGGGCGCAACGGTAACCATCAGCTACCTGCCATTTATTAACGGATTTGAAAACCAGCTGAAGATCCTCTTTAATGCGCTGCTGGATAATGCTCTCAAATTTACCCGGGCCGACGCTAAACCGCAAATAAAGATTACCAGCGATGTAACTAATGGGCTGGAACTCTTCGATATCAACCCCAACCTGAAGCAACAAAAGTTTAACCGCATTATCATTACCGACAATGGCATTGGTTTTGAAAAACAATTCATCACCAAAATGTTCCAGATTTTTCAGCGCCTACATCAGCAGGAGTCTGGCTATGAGGGTAAGGGTATTGGACTGGCGCTATGCCTCCGTATTATGGCCAATCATGAGGGCTATATAGTTGCAGACGGCCACTCACAGCAAGGCGCATGTTTTAAGCTGTTTTTCCCTATAGAATCGTAATACTCAACCGGCTATAAACCAATTGTTATCTCCAGCATGTAATGATGCCGAAGGTATCAGATGTCAATAGCACAATCAAACATTTAATAGGACGATGCCGAAGGTATTGGATGTCTAATTCAGCGAATGCTGGCGCAAGTTGGGCCCGACTGTTCGGGGCTCTCGTGGCGAAATATTTAAACTATCTCTGACCCGGCCATCGAACCTGCACACTCCGGCATCCTGTTTTTCCTTTTATCCTATAAATCCAGGTTCAGACAAACAATCCGGCCGGTTCTCTTTGAGATACAAGGGGGAGGCTTCCCAAAAACGTAAAAGCCCCCGATGAACGGGGGCTTTACTTTTATCACTCAAACTATTTTATTATTACTTCTTGAACTGAGGAATCAGGTCCTGAGCAAGTTTCACCATCTTAGCGATACCATCTTCAGGCAGGTTACCTTTCTTGAATTCCTTCAATACGTCAGACAACTTCTGCTCCATCTGCTGCAAGAACATTTCTTCAAATGCTTTGATGTTCTTAACAGGCACTTCGCGCAACAGGTTGTTTGTACCCAGGTAGATAATTGCTACCTGCTTTTCAACGCTGTATGGGTTGTACTGCAATTGCTTCAACAGTTCCACGTTACGGCTACCCTTGTCGATAACTGTCTTTGTAGCAGCATCCAGGTCACCACCAAACTTAGAGAACGCTTCCATTTCACGGAAAAGAGCCTGGTCAAGTTTCAAAGTACCTGCTACCTTCTTCATCGCCTTGATCTGAGCGTTACCACCCACACGGCTTACAGAGATACCTACGTTGATCGCAGGGCGGATACCCGAGTTGAACAAGTTATTCTCAAGGAATATCTGTCCGTCGGTGATAGAGATTACGTTAGTTGGGATGTAAGCAGATACGTCACCAGCCTGTGTTTCAATGATCGGCAACGCGGTCAAAGAGCCACCACCTTTCACCATATGACGGATGCTTTCCGGAAGATCGTTCATTGTCTTCACGATCTCATTGTTGTTGATCACCTTAGCGGCACGCTCCAACAAACGACTGTGCAGATAGAATACGTCACCAGGATATGCTTCACGACCCGGAGGACGACGGAGCAACAATGACACCTCACGGTAAGCCACAGCCTGCTTAGAAAGGTCATCATAAACAACCAATGCCGGACGACCTGTATCACGGAAGAACTCACCTATAGCCGCACCGGAGAATGGAGCGTAGAACTGTAGTGGAGCCGGATCAGCGGCAGATGCGCAGACAATGATCGTATATGCCATAGCACCTGCGTCTTCCAATGTCTTCATAACACCGGCAACTGTAGATGCTTTCTGACCGATAGCAACATATATGCAATAAACAGGCTTGCCTGCTTCAAAAAATTCTTTCTGGTTGATGATCGCATCTATACAGATAGCGGTCTTACCGGTACCACGGTCACCGATAACCAACTCACGCTGGCCACGGCCGATCGGGATCATCGCATCGATAGCTTTGATACCTGTCTGCAATGGTTCCTTAACCGGCTCACGGAAGATAACACCCGGTGCTTTACGCTCCATTGGCATTTCATACAGGTCACCTGTTATTGGTCCTTTACCATCAATTGGCTCTCCGAGTGTGTTTACAACACGGCCTACCATACCCTCTCCTACCTTGATAGAAGCGATCTTGTTAGTACGGCGTACCCTGTCACCCTCGCGGATAGACATGTAGTCACCCATCAATACCACACCCACGTTATCTTCTTCAAGATTCAGGGCAATAGCCTTAACTCCGTTGTCGAACTCAACTAGTTCACCCTGGCGTACGCTTGTAAGACCATACACACGAGCGATACCATCACCTATCTGTAGTACAGTACCTACTTCTTCCAGGCTTGCAGCTCCGTCAACATTGCTTAACTGCTGGCGCAATATCGCCGATATTTCATCCGGTTTAATGTCAACCATATTATTATAGATTCAAAAGTTAAATATTCTGTTTATTATCTCATTCTAATTGAGCCATTCAGCAATTAAGCCATTGCGCAATTATATTTACATCCTGCTTACATAGCTTAGATCAACTATGTTCGACTTGATGTCATTCAGTTTCTTCTTCACGCTCGCATCAAATAGCTTTCCTTCTATCTCCAGTACAAAACCACCTATCAGGCGCTCATCTACCTTAGTCTTCAGGTCCACTGTATCTGTCGGCATAAATCCTGAGATCTTAGCCATCATTGTATTCTTCATCTTTTCATCCATCGCGGTAGCTGTGGTCAGGTTTACAGTGCGGATGTTCTTCAACTTATTGTACTGCTCAATGAACGCTGTAACTATTTCAGGCATATTGCTTTCGCGGCCTTTAACACCCAACAAAGCAATAAATTTCTTTGTCAGCTCATGCAGGCGATCGCTCACAACAGCATTGATAACAGCCAACTTCTTTTCACCCCTGATAACAGGGCTGCGCAACATAACAGCAAATTCAGGACTTACCCGGCAAACATTATCCAACAACTGAATATCCTTCAGTGTGTCTTCAAGGCTGTTTGTTTCTATAGCCAGATCAAGCAATGATTTTGCGTATCGCGAAGCAAGACGGGGATTCTGCATAGTTTTTCTAATTTGACAATTCGGCAATTTGACAATTCGGCAATGACCTCGTGTCAGATTGTTTCTTGTTTACTAATTCTTTTATGATACTCATTCCGGCCTTAACAACTAACCATTAGCTAATTGTCAAATTGCCAAATTGACTAATTCAGTTTGATATCGTTAGCCAGCATATTCATGTATGCCTCCTGACCTTCGTTTGAATTCAACTGCTTGCGCAAGATCTTTTCAGCAACTTCAAGAGCCAAAGTACCTATTTCATTCTTCACTTCGGTCATTGCAGCGTTCTTCTGCTGGTTGATCTGAGCCTGAGCTTCCATGATGATCTTGTTAGCTTCGGTCTTAGCTATTTCCTTAGCCTCGCCAATGATACGATCTTTAATGTCTTTAGCTTCCTTAAGCATAGCAGTACGCTCTTCGTGTGCCTGGGCCATCAGTTTTTCGTTCTCTGATTTCATCTGGCTCATTTCACCCTTCATTTTCTCTGCAGATGCTATTGCTTCTGTAATGCCTTTTTCACGCTCGCTGAGGATACCAAGGATTGGCTTCCACGCAAATTTGCCAAGGATAAAGAATACAACAAGGAACGCTACGAGCGTCCAAAAGAATAAACCGAGTTCCGGGGTCAGCAAATCCATTTTATAATACAGTTAATTAGTTAAAAAGTAAATTGGTATTCTATCAAAAGGTTATTCTTATTCTTTCTTTCAAAATCCTCCAAAAGGTAAAAATAACCGCATCCGCTGCCCTCTGCGTTGGATGCGGTTAATTGTCTTTGGCTACTATACGAAGATAGCGAGGATGCCCGCGATTACCGCAAACAGTGCCACACCTTCTACGAAGGCAGCAGTCAGGATCATGTTAGCACGGATGTCACCGGCAGCTTCTGGCTGACGAGCGATAGATTCTACCGCGCCTTTACCGATCTGACCGATACCAACACCTGCACCCAGGGCAGCAACTCCGGCGCCTATAGCACCACCAGCTTTTGCCATGTCGCCGGCTAACATAATTGTGTTCATTAAAACAGACATGTTATATGGATTTTGATTAAAAAAAAAACTACGCTATAATTTCTATTTTGTCATTGTGCTCATGATCAACACCCTCAGCATGATGGGCTTCTTCGATCGCTGAACCAATGAATACTGCTGTAAGATTAGTAAATATGAACGCCTGGATGGCTGCCACCAGCAACTCAAGCATAAACATAAATATGGCAAATGCTATAGATACCGGCACAAAACCTATACCTGCGAACTTGCTCAACCCTGCAAATATAAAGATCATTGATATAACACAAAGTATTACGATGTGACCAGCAAGCATATTTGCAAAAAGACGTATGGTCAATGCAACAGGCTTGATGAACATAGAGATAATTTCAATTGGCACCAAAAGGAACTTGATACCCAATGGAACGCCAGGAGGATTCAACAAGTGACCCCAGAAATGCTTGTTAGCTCTGATCATCATTACGAAGAATGAAATAAGAGACAAACACAATGTAACTGCAATATTACCTGTGAAGTTAGCACCACCCGGCAACAGACCCAAAAGGTTATTGATCCAGATGAAGAAGAATACGGTCAGCAACATTGGCATGTACTTGATGTACTTCTTTTTACCCAGGTTAGGAATAGCAACTTCGTCACGGATGAATATGATAGCAGTCTCCAGTGCATTCTGGAAACCTGATGGAGCCTTAGTAGCACCACCCGCCTTATACTTCTTAGCTACTGATAACATTATCCAAAGGATAAGTGCTACAGAGATCAACATAGACAAAACGTTCTTGGTAATAGACAGGTCATAAACTTTAGAGCCATCTTCTGCAATTACCTTTTCTTTCATCATCTTTTCGATGTGGTAACCGTTGTGCTCATTGCTTATCTGCACACCCGGCATGGCCGCATCGCGGTGCCACTCTTCAAAATGGTGCGATGAAAAGATATCAAGGCCCTTAGTAGGAGAATAAAGGATCATTGGCAAAGGAATAGCAACCGGCTTTTCACCCAGTTCAAAAAAGTGCCATTCGTGTGAATCAGATACGTGACCGAATACCAGCTCAGTAAGGTTTATACCCTTCTTCTCCGGTGCATGCTCTTCTGTGGTAGCAGCAGTTGTGGTTGTAGTTTCTTCAGTTGTTTGTGCAAATGAAGGATTTACAAAGCCAAACGCTCCGAAAGCCACTATCAATAAGGAAAACAGACTTTTACAACTCATTACTGCCTTGAAATTTTGTGCAAATGTATAAGTTAATGTTCAAAAAACGAGCATTTTTCGCCCAAAAAATTCATTTATTTAATAAAAAAGTATGTTTTTGATACAAGCCGGCCTATAAAAAATGTATTACACCTATAATGCATTAAATCATCGGGTTCAAATCAAGTCTTTGTGCACTACAGCTAACGGCATGTCGAATTCTAGTAGTTCGGCAATACAGGCAACACCAATAGGTATAATTGACCCTTTTGTATAGATTTGCGACCAAATTATTAACTACACTTATGAAAAGAGCACTTATACTCTTATCCACCTGCACGCTCGTGGCGTGCGGTACCGGCAGAATTAAAAACACAGAACAGGTAAAACCTACAGAAGCTATTGTTTTCGGCAAACTATCTGTGCTTACCAACAAGCCTATCAGGAAAAAGTCACTCGAATTTCTATTTAACGAGACATTCTCGGGCAAATACCACATAAAACCCGATGACAGCGGCTACTTCTACATGAAATTACCCCTGCAGAAGAACAATATGGTGAGGATCGGTTATAGCCAGAACACCAACCATATAATCAATATCGTGAAGGGGTATCTTTCCTCTACCCCCACTTCGCCCGATACCATATACTATGCCGGCGACATCACCTTAGACCTCCGCGGCATAAAACACACTACATCGGGGGCTGCCACAGGTGGCGCGGCAGGAGGTGCTGTGGGTGGCATCATTGGCGCTATAGCAGATAACAATAAGAAACCACAGAAACCCGCTGTTACTATTGTTGAAACAACTACCACAGTAAACTATTTCCGTGCTAAATTCCCAAAGAACAAAAGGCCTGTAACTACCCGGTTGGCAATTGCCAACCCATTGGCCACTCCCCCAACTAAGAAAAAGGATCACGTAAGAGCTGAAGATATTGATCGCAGCTTTGACTAGCCAAAAAACGATAACAATAGATGCTAAATGAAAAACGGGTCACCACTTATGGAGACCCGTTTTCTTTTAAATGATTTCTTTGCTATTAGAACTTCACACCGAATATTTTCAAAATGTCAAGGCCATTTACATACACCATCAGCGCCAGTAAGATAACCAACCCTACAGTAGTTGCCTTTTCCATTACCTTTTCACTCACCTGCTTGCCGGTGATCATCTCGAACAACAGGAAGATCACATAACCACCATCCAGACCAGGAATAGGCAACAGATTCATAAATGCCAATGCGATAGAGATGAACGCTGTAAGACTCAAAAATGCATGCCAGTCAAATTCGTCAGGATACATTTTACCCATAGAATAAAAGCCACCCACGCTTTGGTTGATCTTCACTTCGGGAGAAACAAATAATTTAAACTGGATCATGTACAACCTCAGCTTATCGAAAGCTTCCCTAAAGCCCTTGCCAACAGCAGCACCAGGGGTATAGGTCTCATGCACCATGTATTTGTCTCTGGCGCCCACCAGCATACCAAGCATAGAGTCCTTCGGACACATAGTATGTATAGTATCAATGCGGCCACCACGAGAATATGCTACCGCCAACGGCTGGCCTTCATGCTCACTTCTGTATTTAATAAAGTCTCCGCCCCATTGCATAAGATCATTGTTCACAGATATGATACTGTCCCCTTCTTTAAATCCTGCTTTCAGTGCAATAGAATTGGGTAGAACCGTGTCTATAATTGCGTGTGCACGAGGCACAAGTAATGGTGTTCTGCGTTTGATCAGTCTTGTAATAGTACCCTTCGGTATAGGCAACGTCACATCTTTACCATCACGCACCACTACCATAGTACCACCTGTGTTGTGAAACAGTAATGCCATTCCCACATTTTCAAGCCTGTCTATTGGTTGGCCATCTATTGATTTAGGTATATCCCCGTCGCGGAAGCCAATAAAACGGCCCGTACTATCTGTTGTGATACCAAATTCAGCTTTAGCAGTTGGTGTATATCTTTCGCCCCATACACCAAATATCACCATATAGAGTATAATGGCTATTACCACGTTCACTATAATACCACCCAGCATGATGAGCATACGCTGCCAGGCCTTCTTAGATCGGTATTCCCATGGCTCAGGCGGTTTAGAAAGCGCTTCTTTATCCATGCTCTCATCTACCATACCTGCTATCTTCACATAGCCACCCAGCGGGAACCAACCTATGCCGTACTCAGTGCCGCCCGATGTCTTCTTGAACAAAGAAAAATTCAGCAGGCCTGAAAAAGGAAACAAAAAGTCGAAAAAGAGGTAGAATTTCTCAACGCGGGTCTTGAACAAACGGGCAAAAAAGAAATGGCCGAACTCGTGCAATACAATAAGGAATGACAGGCCCGCCAGTAGCTGTAATGCCTGTATAAGGCCGCCTGACATCAATAAAAGGGAATTTAATGGCATGATGCTTTTTCGTGTAGCTTAATAAATAGATAATTGACTTTTCTTAAGGAATTCGGTTACCTGTATGCGGGCTTCCTTGTCGGTTTCTACATACTCTTCAATGGTCGGGTGCTCTATGAATGTCATACAGTCAAGCGTCTTCTCGATCATCTCACTCATCTCCAGGAAACCTACTTTATTCTGCAGGAATGCATGTACCACTACTTCATTGGCAGCATTAAGCACACAAGGTGCATTGCCACCTTTCTTCATAGCATCTATTGCCAGCGCAAGATTGCGGAATGTTTTATAATCGGGCGCCTCAAACGATAGCTTAGGGAAGTCTTTAAAATCCAGCCTTTTGTAATCGTTATGTATGCGCTCAGGGTAAGCGATTGCGTACTGTATAGGCAGCTTCATATCCGGCAACCCCATCTGAGATTTTACCGAACCATCAATAAACTGCACCATAGAGTGTATCACAGACTGCGGGTGTATCACCACATCAATCTGGTCATTATTCAAATTGAACAACCACTTGGCCTCTATTATTTCCAGGCCCTTATTCATAAGGGTGGCACTGTCAATAGTTATCTTAGCACCCATCACCCAGTTAGGATGCTGCAATGCATGAGATGCTTTTACGTTAACAAGGTAATTAGGCTTACGGCCCAGGAACGGGCCTCCGGATGCTGTCAGTATCACCTTCTCCACCTTATTCAGGTCTTCACCTGCCAGGCACTGGAATATCGCCGAATGCTCACTATCAACCGGGATGATGACTGCACCTTTTTCTTTAGCGCGGGCCATTACCAACTCACCTGCCACTACCAGTGTTTCCTTGTTAGCTAATGCAATGCGCTTGCCAGCATCAATAGCCGCAAGTATAGAGTGTAATCCTGCAAAGCCCAACACTGCGCCTAGCACAGTATCTACAGTATCCCACTGCACCACCTCTGCCAATGCCTTATGACCTGTAAATACCTTTATAGGCAACATCATCAGGGCATCCTTTACTTCTTTGTATTTTGTTTCGTCGGTTACTACTACGGCATTAGGCTTAAACCTCTTTGCCTGCTCTATGAGTAATGTCGCATTGCTATGCGCACTGAGCACTTCCACTTCAAATAAGCCGGGGTGAGCCGCTACTACATCAAGTGCCTGTGTACCTATCGAACCGGTACTTCCTAATATGGCTAAACGCTTCATAATTGTATGCAATATTAACCGTTTTTAACGGAAAGAGGTGGGATTGAGTTTTTAAAAATGTTTTTTAACATGGTGAGAATTGTCTTTGATGATAAGTAAAAAAACTATTTCCTTATCTTTACAATAGGACAATGACACCAATTATGCAGACTATAACGTTGCAAATAAATAACGAGGATGCGCTGAAGACAATATATGATTTAGAAAATAATCACTCAATCAGTATTATTGAAGATAGCACCTATAATTCGCCCGCACTCCCCGGAAGTCCAATGAGCATGAAAGAATTTAAAAACTGGATCAAGGAGGCTGAGGCTGCTCCAACTATTTCACTTGAAGATTTTAAAGCGCAATGGGCGGAAAAGAAAAAGAAAATACTGAGTCTTATCAAGTAAGACTGTCCCTAAAAGCGACTAAAGACTTCAATGATATAACGAGCTATATTTCAGTTATCAATCACCAGCCATTAAATTCAGTAAGAGTAGCCGATCAGCTTGTTAAGAGAATAAACACTCTTGCAGATAATCCCTTTGCTTTTAAAGAGTGTGCAGAACTAAAAACGAAATCCGGTAGGTATAGGATCGCCGTTCTGAAATCCTGGCAGATCATATTCCGCATTAAAAAATTCGACATTACCGTCCTGGGGATATTACATGTGTCTCAGCACCCTTCAATAATAAGATCTCTGAGAAAAATAAAATAGTCACCCGTTACTTCGTCAACTTCCTGAACACATCCTCCAGACTATTCACCTCCGCCTGCATAGATGTAATGTTCACATGCTGATCTAATGCCCACTGCATCAACTCACGTGGCAATTCTTCTGCACTCTTGCTTACCAGCTTCCACTTGTTATCACCTACACTCTCTGCCGATGCTACATTTTTCAGTTGCTTCAACAATTTTGCGTCAACTGCTTTGTCAAACGACACCATCAACACATCCTGTTGAGCGCTGGCTTCACGCAGGTTTTCAATAGAATCATCCGCCACTATCTGGCCATTGTTAATAATGATCACCCTGCTGCACATAGCCTGCACCTCCTGCATAATGTGTGTAGACAGCAGCACCGTTTTTTCAGCACCTATCTTGCGTATCAGGTCGCGTATTTCCAGTATCTGGTTAGGGTCCAGTCCAGTAGTCGGTTCATCCAGTATCAGCACCTCGGGGTCGTGCAGCATAGCCTGCGCCAGGCCCACACGCTGTTTATACCCCTTAGACAGCGCACCTATCTTTTTATGCGCTTCCTTGCTTAGGCCCGTCATCTCTATCATTTCCTCTATACGCTGCTTCGCACCCTTGCCCAGCTTATGTATGCCGGCTGTGAACTCCAGGTATTCGCGCACATACATATCATAGTACAGCGGATTAGCTTCCGGCAGGTAACCTACTCTGCTACGCACTTCCATAGGCTTTTCAGCTACATCAAAACCACATACCTCAGCCTTACCGCCCGATGCAGGCAGATAACCGGTAATGATCTTCATTGTAGTTGACTTACCCGCACCATTCGGCCCAAGAAATCCCACGATCTCTCCTTTCTTCAATTCAAAAGAAATATTATCTACCGCTTTCTGTGTATCGTATAATTTACTGAGGGAAGAGACCTTTATAGACATAGGGCAAATTTAAAGTAAAATGTAAAAATTAGAAACCTTCTGAAATGTTATTGTTTATGGCAAAGGAATCCAAATTACAACAATAACAACAGTGTATAACCCGAACCACACCTACTGTCGGTCTGTGACCGACCCTCTTTAAAATTCCAACAAGCGGGTCATTGCGAGGAACGAAGCAATCTCACGTAAGGACATAATTGTTTCAGGACCTTTCTGCTTTATGTGTATCATCAACCTGCTTAATGGGTCGATACTCCCTAATTCAGATACATATTCACATCAAATGCCCCGGCGGTCACCTGTACCGTGCCTGCCAGAAACTGGAAGGTACCCTTTATGCCATTGCGATTAGTGCCATTAGTGGTATTGGCAGTAACAACTATCTGTCCCGATGTGGCAACGTGAGTTTCGCCATCACGGCTGATATAGCTGGCAGTATTCCCCGAATCAGAAACAACATAAGTACCGGCACCTGTATAATTACCAATATCCAGCTTCATGTGTGTATTAGCAGAGTCAGCGGTAATAGTAATATGCACACCCGAGGTCTTGTCAAATTTAACTGCCGAGTTACCGGATACCCATGGCTTGTTATCTATTACAGCAGTCATTTGTGCAGGCACAGAAGAACTCTTCTTTTTGCAAGAGCCCAGTACCACAACAGTTACAGTAAGTATAAGGAATAAAATACGTTTCATAAAAGATTTTCTTTACATCATCATGGCATCTCTTTCCTTTTGGCGCTTGGCCTTTATACGCAGGCTTGACCCAAGGAAGAGGTTGAGGTTATTAATACTGTTAGACGCTGTCATCTGGAATAATGAACCGGAACCGATATATACAGGGCCGGCAAACAAGATCACACCAAGGTAGCCTTGCTTCTGAATATTGAACGAGAACGGCACTGACACCGCAAATTTGCCCCAGATATACCGTGGCGTAACTGTTACTGTAGAGATGTAGTGGTTAGACAATTCGTTAGCATCTACCTTACGCAGGTTGATCAGCACATTGGCATTCACCCAGAAACGCTCTTCGATCTTAAAGTCGCCGTTCAGGTGCAATGCTGTAGGTAACCCAAACTTCACCTTCTTTGCGCTGCTCGTAGGCTTGGCAATAGTATCAACCAGGTAGTCATTAAAAATGCGTGTACCAAATGATATATCGCTGTTGTTCTGTATGTTCTTGAAATCAACGTTTTTATTGTCAACAGCATACTTACCAGATACCGATGAGGCTGTGTAAGAATTATGGCCGATGTCGGTAATTGAAATGGCCAGGCGGGATATATATCCTTTCCTTCTGAACAACGTCTCGTTAGGATTCATGTAGTAAACCAATCCAAAGTCTGCACCAACACTCATATTATTTGCCGGGTTACTCAGTGCCTTAAAGGGGTTGTTAGTAATAGCCCATTTATTGGCATAGGGTGTCATAGCAATATTCACGTCGCCGGTAGCGTTGTGAGCCAGGCCATCATTATTGTAGGTTTTAAAAGATGCATTGCCAACTCCCAGTCCTGCAGCACCTATACCATTCAGTATTTTCAGACTCGCACCTGCTACCAGCGTATGATCCTCGCTCTGGAAGATGAACCCTGCATAGGTAAGATTCAACTCACTGAATATCTGTGAGGTGGCGGCAAAATTCTTCACCTTAAACGAATCTACAAGGTTAGTGTCACGGGCGGCATTGACACCCATCATCCTAAAAACATTATCATCCAGATTGTCTAGGTTCATCAGGTAGCGCATACCTGTTGTAACAGCAATAAAGTATTTTTTCTTTACAAGAAAAGAAGCTCCGGGACCTATCACTTCCATATTAGCCCACATGGTCTTGCTGTGCCTGTCATAACTGCGATAGTAGTCTTTATCCATCGTAGCCTGACCTGTGGTAAAAGAATTGTAGATCTTCTTTTTGAACATTAGGGCGTTGCCGCCTATCTCCCCACCAACGGTAAGAAAATTGATCTGCGCACGATCTTCATGCACGGCAAACGCAGGATTATCCCTTATCTGGGTAACACAGTTTACGTCTCCGTTAAGTCCTAGAAATGTTTGCGCAGTACTTGTGAAGTATATACACAAACAAATAAGAGATAATATTAATCGTCTCATGATGAGGTAAATATATGAAAAAATAGCTTTGCAAAGAAAGGGTCAAGCCTACCCGAGGCTAAAGTGAACCAATTTGCATATTTCTAATAAACACTACTACTGGCAGCAATAATACAGATTTAACCAAACGGGCAAGCCCTTAAAGGGCGAAATAAACAGCGAGGGGTTTCAACCCCTCGACCATACAACAAAAAACACAAGCCCTGAAGGGGCGGCATACCTGTGTAAGCAACTAACAATAAATACTATTCGTATTCACAGACACATTTTATGTTTTTCATTTTGCGCGTTGGACTTTACTACGCCACCATGTAGTTACACAACTTGAACAGCACCCTGGCGCCAACAATAGCGTCTATACCATCGCCGTGTGTAAAACCATTTGATACTTCATTCAGGTCAAACCCAATGATCTCCTTACCCGACTGGTGCAGCATTTTGAACAAATAGAATATCTGGTCTGTCTCAAAACCACCCGGCACCGGCGTACCGGTATTAGGACATAACTTAGGGTCAAGTCCATCAATATCAAAACTGATGTATACTTTCTGCGGCAATGCATCTATGATCTGGGTACATATCTGCTTCCAGGTAGCACCTTCATACTGCTGTTCCTTTATGTCTTTGTCAAAAAAGGTTCTGATCCTGCCATTGCTCTGCTCTATTATCTCCAGCTCCTCATTGCAATAGTCGCGTATACCCACCTGTACCAGTTTTTTCACCTGCGGCACTTCCTTCAGCGTATTGTACATGATTGAGGCATGTGAGTACGTAAACCCTTCATAGGCTATACGCAGATCGGCATGTGCATCTATCTGCAGAATACCAAAATCGCTGTGTACATCACCTAGTGCTTTGATAAAGCCCAATGGTGTACTGTGGTCACCGCCTATAAGTCCTACTTTTTTACCACGTTTCAGCAGGTTACTGGTCATTTCATATACCCAGTCACGCAGTATTTCACCGTTATTATTGATCTCAGTGAGTTTATGAGACAATTGCTCATTTTCCGCCACATCTCCCCCGTCCACCATATGAGACAGTATCAACTCTGCACACTGGCGCAGATAATCGCTCTTCTTACGGATGTTCTTATCTACCGGCATCATGTAAAAACCCTTCTTCCACCCATCTTTAACATCAGGATCAAAAAGGTCTACCTGCATCGCCGCTTCAAAAATATGGTCGGGGCCCTGTGCGGTGCCTACACGGTAAGAAACGGTCACTTCCCATGGCACGGGAAGCAATACCAGTTGGGCCTGCTCTTCAGTGAATGGCAAGCCAAATATGTTATTAGATTTAAGTCCTACGGAATTAGGGTCAAAATTTGTCAGATCCTGCATGGGTGCAAAGATAATATGGTATTGTATGAGGAAACAATTACTGTAAAAAAATAACGGTTCTTTTAAGAATAGAAATACTACGAGATACGCCTGATTGGTCTATCTCTTCATTTTAGGCAGGCATAAAAAATACTATTAATAGATCGTGCAGTTCCATCTCTCACCAACAACGGTAGTGTCATAAGACTCACATTCGGTGGTGGCATCGTCTTTTGTCATAGAGCCCAGATCTCTTATCAGTTTGATCTCGTTGTTATACGCACACTGGCAGTGGTAGTTCTTTTTGCATGAAGAAAAACCCAAAATACCTAAAGCTGCAATGACTATTGTGTAGCGAATATCCCTTTTCATTTACGGCGGTTAATGACAGTTTAAACTAATTATTTTCTTATAACTTTGAAATATGAAGCGCTTATTTTTCCTCATATTCCTCTTTATAGTTCCATCAAAAATAAGTTTTTCGCAGGAAGTAAAAAAGCCTGTCGACAAGAAATATCTCTTTAATCCCTATGCAGATGCGCAAAAAGCACTTAATGATGCACTTATAACCTCACAAAAAACACATAGTCGCGTTCTGGTTGTAGTAGGCGGAGACTGGAGCTACTGGTCCAGGCTTATGTACGGCCACCTCCTTATGACCCATCAAAAGAGTGATAATTACGAACTGGTTTTCATTAATTTCAGTTCCCTAAATAAGAACGAGACATTATTGAATCAATTACATGTACCCAAAGATCAGGGCTACCCCGTACTTATTGTATTAGACGAAAATGGCAATTCTCTGGTGATAACTGACACCGACGATTTTAAACTAAATACACAGAAATACAACACCGACCTGTTGGCTGCATTTACGGAGAAATGGTTGCCATATAAACCCAACGACAAGAAATAAATTATGCTTCACATAAAAGTTGCCATTCTAAAAGACATAGACCTCATTCGCGAATTGACCTTCCTGGTCTGGCCGCAAACATACACCCCTATTCTTGGTCCGGTACAGGTGCAGTATATGCTAGACAAGTTCTACCATCCTGATGTGATCGCACAACAGATGCAGCATGGGCAAACATTTATTATCTGTTATTACAATGATATTCCGGCTGCTTTTGCCGCATTTGAAGCAATAGAACCGGGCCTGTTCAAATTACATAAGATATACATTCTGCCCGGCCATCAGGGCAAAGGTATTGGGAAGTTCATGATGCAATATATTACCTCCACCATTTCCGGTTATGGTGCTACAAGGCTAAGATTGAACGTAAACCGCTACAACAAATCTGCAATAGGTTTTTATGAAAAGATCGGTTTTAAGAACCTTGGTGACGAGGACATAAACATAGGCGGGGGCTATTTTATGAACGACCACATACTGGAATTACCGCTACCCTACGCGGATAAATGATGCTTCAGAAATTCTTTGATTACTGCCCACGTTTGCTTGGACGCACCCGCATCATATGACGGATGACCATCAAAAAAGTAACCATGCCTTGCCTGTGCAAATTCCATGTTTGTAAAATCTCTGTTAGCACTCCGCATAGCGTCAACTACAGCCACCGATTGAGTTGCAGGAATATACTCATCTCGTCCTGCCCATACCAAAAGTTGCGCTCCGCGTAATTTAGAAACTCTTTCCAACTCTTTATCCAACTGTCCACCGTAGACACATACACTCGCGGCTAACTTAACTATGCTATTGGCAATAAAAGACAGTCTGCCCCCAATTGAAAAACCAAGAGTTGCTACCTTATCCTCCTGCACATTTTCCTGAGATCTTAACCACTTCAGGGTAGCTTGCAGATCATCAACTATCTGCTCATGGCGCGTTGCCGTTACATGTGGCATCGCTATGGAGTGTTGATAGTATCTCGCTTCAAATCCTGCCGGAGCTGTCCGGTGAAATAATTCCGGCACTACGGCCATTATCCCTTCTCTTGCCAGTTTCTCCGCTACTCCTCTCATATCCCCGTTTACGCCAAATGCATCATGAAAAATGATAACGGCAGGAAAAGGTCCATTCCCTTGAGGAACGGCCACATACGCATTCATTACTGAAGCATTAACGGTGAGCGAAATAGTACGAGACACAATATATTTTTTCGTGAAAATACTCAAAACACGACACAATATCAACACAATACCCATCAATATAAAATCAATAACAAACGCTTCGTATAGGCATTGATTGAATTATCAGGTCGCGGAAAGTGTCAGAAATTCAGTAGCCATAAGTGTCATGAGATTCACTACGACTCAATGTCATTAAGTAAATGACTTCATAGCAAGCGAATTTAGGAAGAGATCCGCTCCTGAGTACGATCGCCCGGAATTAAATGACTGCAGTTCTAATTAAGGAATATGCCCGGCAAGCTGCTGGGCAGTGTATTATGGAATAACAATGGCGTACACGTAAGGTCCACAAAGTAAGGGTACAGAGGAAAAGCAATTACCTGCTCCATAGCCACCTGCTCATCCTCAGAATTGATAACACACCAGATCATATCACGGTTCAGGGAAACGCTGTATGATAGTATCTTACCTTCAGAGAATAATTTGTTGACATAATGCCTGTGTGCAGGCACAATAGCCATCATCTCCGTGGTAAACACAGGCAACTCGATCTGGAAAAAATATGCAGACATCAGCTATTAACGCAATAAACTCACATTCCCCTTCTTCTTGATTGGCTTTCCACTTACGCAGAATCCATCAGCTTCCCATACATACACACCTGTTGGACATGGTGTGCCATTATAGGTACCATCCCACATCTGTGTTGGTGTGCTGGTCTGGAATACCATTACACCCCAACGGTCAAATACGCGGAAGTAATTAAGCTGAGATAGGCCCTGGTTAAGCAAACCAAACCTATTGACCAATGAACTTGTGCTCGCAGGTGCAAACGCATTAGGCACGTTAAAGTCTCCGCAATTAGAATGAAGCGTAACTGTATCTCTAGCCTGGCAAGTTAGTCCGGATGAATGTTCGGTAACCTCGATCACATAGGTGAAATCAGATGGCGGATTAACAGTAGGGAATGGAACAGTTGTGTCCTCAATGTACTGGAAAGGAGTCCAGTGATAAGTAACAGCACCTTCAAGTGTCATATCTGGACCACCGAGTATGCTAGTAGCACCATCAAGTATAGTACGGTCAGGTCCCGCATCAGCTGTAACCTTAACTACATTTACATGTATGAATGTATCTACAATGCAACCATCAGGATAGAAAATTTCTACGTTATAGTTCATCGTATAGTCAGGCCATGCTTTCACCGTATCATCACCATCATACGCAGTATCTATATGATAGATCGGCGACCATGCAAATGAATCAGCGAAATTAGATATTACATACAGCTTAATGGAATCACCCTTACAGATAGTAGGATTAACGTTGATGAAAATGTTTGGTATTGGCAATACAACTATCGACTTACACTCTACTGCCATATTAGCCTTACCCTGATTGATCACATAATAGATATTATATGTGCCGGGGGCATCGTAATAATAAACAGGAGGAGTTACTTCGGTAAAAGAAGGTATAGATGCATTGGTGCACTGAGTAATGGTAACCTTTGTCAATGAACTGTCGGCCACGTTAGTAATGAACGCATACAGATCATCCTTATCACGCAATATCGTAGAGATAGAAGATGGGAAGTTCATACCTCCTACCACGCTGTAATCAACCGCTGTGTAAGGGCCTACAGCTGTAGCCATCTGTATTGATACCAACTGGCTGGTAGTACTGTCGGTAATATAAGCATAGATGCTTCCGCAATCTCTTGTTAAGCTGATAGAAGAAGGTATAGTTACGCGAAACAGGAAATCACCAAGGTTAGTACCTACTGGTGGTGCAACCAGATTAAGTGTAGGACCTACATTCAGGCGGGCTATGGTGCTGTTTCCCCTGTTTGCAACAAAGAAAAAATACTGATTATTATCCAGTATAGCAGCCATATCTGTAGGGAAATTCAACACACCGCCCGGGTTACCTAAATTTGTAACTGCCGGCGTATTAGAAATATTCGTACCAAAGTCCAGCTTGATCAGTTCAGAAGTAAAACGATTGACAAGGTAACCATACCATCTTAGGTTGGCATCCTTAGCTACAAATATGCCTTTAGGACCATCAAACTCATTTATTGCAGGTGTAAGCGGATCATCAAGATTACCAAAGTTTGCAATATTAGGTGTAGGGTTGCCCAAAGTAGGACCGAAATCTATACGGCCAACTGCTGATTCTGCTTTTGTATAACCACCCGTTACAAATACGAACCAGTTTTCTGCCAATGTATCATAAGTGATGAACATTGAAGTAGGATGATGAGGCAAACCGTTAGTAAGATTACCAAAATTGGTAACAGTAGGCACATTGTTTAAGCTGGTACCATAGTTAAGGCGCAAAAATTCATCGGTACTTGCATTAAGCACAAAGCCATAATACTGTCCGTTCCTGTCTTGCTGTATCTCAATATTAGATGGCTGATGGAAGCCGAAACCACTACCCATGTTCACGCCGGAAGGCGCGCTGGTTATGGCTCCTGAGCAAAAACCCCAGTAGTATGAAGAAGCATCAAAGATGGTGCTGTTCAGGTGTACCGGCTGCCTTACACACACTGTGTCGGGTGCAGTAAACAAGGTCTGCGCTTTTAAAGCTTGCAGTTGCGATAATATTGATAAAACTACTAGTAGCAGATATTTTCTCATAATCCAGAAAAAGAAATTCCGTAATAAACGGCTAATATAACAATAACTACAGACTTTTGTCGCAAAATTGTACATTTATTTCGGTAAATCAAAGCAAGTATATGTTTGAAAGTAAAAGATTACGAAAAGTATTAAGTTTAATTTGTATTTTAAATATCACTCTTTGTGCCTTTTTCGAGGCTGGCGCCAAGGAAGGCATGTGGATTCCTTCCACTATAAAAAAACACGAGAACCAGATGAAGGCCCTCGGCCTGGAGATTCCCGTGGAAATGATCTATAACGATGGCGGCACCGGCCTTAACAATGCCGTGGTGCTGTTTGGCAAGGGCTGCACCGGCGAAATAATTTCGTCAAAAGGTCTTGTACTTACTAACCACCACTGCGGATACGGCACCGTACAAGGACTCACCAGCCTGGAAAAAGACTACTTCGCAACCGGTTTTTTTGCCAAAAGTATAAAGGAAGAAATTCCATGTCCCGGCCTCACAGTCACTTTTATCCGTCGCATAGAAAATGTTACTTCTAAGATCACTACAGGCATCTCAGATACCCTCCGCGATGCAGTTAGAGACACACTCATTGCCAACCGCATTAAAATAGTGGAGAAAGACTATGCCAAAATCACCGGCATGGATGCCACGATAAAATCATATTTCGAAGGCAACCAATACTGGATCGCAATCACTGAAACATATACTGATATCAGGCTTACCGCGTTCCCACCCAATGGTATCGGCACCTTTGGCGGCGATGACGAGAACTGGGTTTGGCCTCGTCACACCGGCGATTTCAGTGTATTCCGCGTATACGCAGGTGCCGACAACAAACCAGCGCCTTATGCGGCAGGCAACAAACCATACGATGCCTCCCAGTTTTTCAATATCAGCCTGAAGGGCTATAAAGAAGGTGACTTCAGCATGGTCTATGGCTTCCCGGGCACTACCATGGAGTACATTTCTTCCGGCGAACTGAACCAGGTATATTCTATCATCGACCCGATCAGCATTGAAGCAAGAACCCGCAGGCTCGATGTATGGACAGAACACATGACTGAGCATAGGGACGTGTTCCTGAAGTATACTTCTAAACGTGCCGGCGTAGCCAATGGCTGGAAAAAATGGCAGGGCGAAATTGAAGGGCTGAGACTAAATAATGCCATCGAAAAGAAAGAATTGTATGAGAAGGGATTCCAGCTCTGGGCAATGAATACAGCCACCGATCCATACGCAAAAACACTCCTTCCTCAGTTAAAAACCGAAGTAGACAACATAGACGGCGTCCTATTTCATGAGCAGCACATAAAGGAAGAACTATTGGCTATCGAGCTCATAGCAACCG
>CANBQQ010000007.1 GCA_947371715.1 Flavipsychrobacter stenotrophus | reverse complement strand
TTCACATCATCTCCCATTTTATCTTTCACGTCTTTAAGAATAGGAGCCATCATTTTACACGGACCACACCAGGTAGCAAAAAAATCTACCAGTACCGGCTTATCTGAATTAATAACTGTTTCGAACGAATCCATAATACCTCATTTTATAGTACAGCTGCAAAAACTGAACCATAAATTTCACAGGCATCTGCAATAGAGTTGGCATAGTCTTTAAAGCATTATTGGCATACCAAAATGGTTTTTATGAAAAAGATAGCACTAATAGCAGCAACTCTGACAGCTTTATACGCAACACCAACACTTGCTCAAACTGAGACAAAAAAGACACCAAACGACCAGTATGTTTCAATAGGCCCGGTGGCTGGAGTAGGCCTTAACCGGGTGGGCAATATGGGAGGAAATAACATGACCGTAATGTCGGGCAACCTGGGAATAGGGATGATCTATGCCCGTAATGAGCATTGGGGCTGGGGAGGACAGTTAATGGTGTCGTCTGAAGGGTATGATGTTAAGTATAACGGAACAGAAGTAAAGGCTATTCCTATCTATCTACGCATGCCGCTACGAGCCTACTATTTCTTTGGCGATCATAGAAATACTATCAGACCGAAATTATATGCGGGACCAACTTTTGGACTGAAGTTGAGCGAAACAGACGATATGTACGGTAGAAACACTGAGGTAACGGCCTATAATAATACCGGTACTTTCAGAACTTTTGATGTGGGAGTGAACGTAGGCACGGGAGTAAATATTAAACTGGCAAAGGCAATATGGCTGAATCTTGATCTCGTATACAATCAGGGGTTACTTGATGTTGTTGACGATCCGGCTGACAACTACAATACCAATCAGAACCTTAGCTTCAATGCAGGACTTTTGTTTGGATTGAAATAAAACTTCACGAACATTTTGAAAAAGACAGGCCGTGCATGATGCATGGCCTGTCTTTTTCAAAGTGGTAAATATTAGATCTCACCCAGCTTTTCAGGTGTTTTCTTAGTGCTTAGCAGGTAGCGCGTAAATAAATAACCTCCTAAGGCACATCCCATAATAGCCAGGCTGTGCACAGGATTGTTTATTACTGCCTGCTGAAATTCCAATGCCAGTTCCTCGCTATACTTCACTTTGTCTGTCTCCAGTCGGTGCATATCCAACACTCCCCTGAAAATGGCCAGAAACGTAATTATATATCCTATAAAAAAACCAACGAACATCAGCAAAACGGTCAAAAATCCCCACAACACCACACTAACGCCCTTTTCCTTTGCCCGCGCACAGTTGCGGTATACAAAAAAGCCCAATAAAAATACAATAGATATCAGATCCATATTCCGGTAGCAACAATTTCAAAAGTAGGTATTGACAATACCCACCTGTTAGGGCGCAAGTTACATCAATCAATTTTTATTCAACAGAAAGATATGATCTGCTACAATAAAAATAGGCATGCATTGTACAAATGCATGCCTACAAAATAATTAACTACTAATTAGAAGCTCTTCATAAACACTGTAACGCTCTCCATTACATGTGCAATCTGCTCTTCGCTAAGACCATGATGGCAAGCTAATAGCATACCACCACGCATTACCTTATCAGACTCAGGATAGCCGCCACTAGCCTTCTTGCAGTTTACATGCTTGAAGCCCGGCTGGCGAAGGATGTTACCGGTAAACACAGTACGTGTCTGTATGTTTCTCTTCTCCAGGAATATCTGCATATCGCGACGGATAAATGGAGCTGTTTCACGGATAGTAGACGAATAAGCCAACCAACCTGTTCTTGAATCGGGCAATTGCTTTGGCAGGATAAAGAACTCTTCATACTGTTCAAAGAACTTGCGCATGCGCAGGTAATTTTCAGTACGAGTATCAATGTTCTGCTTCAGCTTGTTCAACTGAACTACACCAAATGCAGCCCCCATTTCAGATGGTTCAATGTTGTAACCCGGCTCTTCAAATACGAACTTAGCATCGTAGGGAATACCGTCTACTTCTACGTTGAAACGGTTTTCGATCTTCTCTGATTCTACGAACAAAGAAGAGCTACGGCCCCAACTACGCAACAAACGACCGCGATCGTAAAACTCTGGCGTATTTACACAAAGCATACCGCCATTACCACCGCAATTGATGATATGTGAACCATAGAAACTGGTTGTGCTCATGTCGGTAAAACGACCTGATGACGCACCACCAATTTCAGCACCCAATGTATCAGCAGAATCTTCTAATACAAACAGGTTGTGTTTATCAGCGATCGCGCGCAAAGCCTGCCAATCAGGAAGGTTACCCATAAGGTTAGGTATCACCATAGCCTTAGTGTTAGGCGTGATCATTTCTTCAACCTTGTTAGCATCAAGATTGTATGTCCCTTCTTCCACATCAATGAAAGCAGGAACCCAGCCTTTCTTTACCAAAGGCGCTACAGTAGTAGAGAATGTAAGTGCAGGAGTGATTATCTCAGCGCCGGCTTCATAATTCATAAGGTCTGCAGCAAGATAAAGAGCAGAAGAACCGCTGTTTACCATGATACCATATTTCTTATCATAAAGTGCAGAAACGCGCTCTTCCATTTCACGCACATTCTTACCCATCTGGGTAGATGTACGCAATACTTTCACTACCGCTTCTACTTCATCTTCGCCATGTACGGTTCTGCCGTACGGCACGTGTATAAAATCTGATTGTACCATTTGGAAAAATTAGAATGCGAATGTAATATTTACTTGCTAAATTTCTAAGTTAAAAAATGTTAGTGCCCTATAGACAACTTCTATTAATGTAAAAGTCGCCCTAAACAGGCGACTTTTACATTACACAAATTACAATAACTACATCTTCTGAAATCGTTCCACTTTCACTCCACTATTTCCTTTTACAGAAATATAGTAGCCGCCGGCAGGGAGTCCCTTTACATTCAGTTGTGTGCTTGTTCCGTTTACATCCTGCTTCATTACTACCTGGCCAACGCTGTTGATGACGCTGATAGTGTTGAAAGTACCCTTGCTGATCTTCACATTCAGTTCGTTTTCGGCAGGGTTAGGGAATAACTGAACATCACTAACTACAACATTGCTCATATCCGCAATGCCTGCAGGCCAGCCAACAATATTGGTGACGGTGTTGGTAACTACAGGCAGGTTGTAATCAAAATAGATGGAGGCATTATTGTCTATGTGCGTACCAACGGGTAACCCATCTTTAGTTTTTATCGTGTAAGTGACCATCCCATCACATTGGCCGTGGTGTGAGCTATCGAGCAAGTTAATGTGGGGAAAGTCGAATTTGACTATGTTATAAGATCCGTCGTTTGTTACGCCCATTGTCATGCGCGCAGAGCTTCCAAGCACCTCCAATGAACGAATATTCAGGTTATCAGAAAGTGTATCCATGATATGAATATTAAAAGCTGTATCGTTACCGGTATTTTCAAATCTAATTGTGTAAGTGAGCTTTATACCTGAGCCAGCGGCAATAAAACCCTGAGGAACAACCGCTTTATCGTTAGGATCCCATGGACCGGTTATCGTGTCTATAACAATAACTGTATTGTCTGATGGGAAAGTGTCGGTAGCCGGCACAGTGAGGTAATAAGATGAATGTACTGTATCCCCTATCACAAGTGGAGATCCAACAACATTACCCGAAATGGTTATCCAATTATAGCCTAATGCAGGCAGACTCCATTTATATGTGTTACCACTAATTGAGTAAGGCGCAGGCAAAATTGAACCATAAGTATATTTAGGGCTCAAGTTTATTGTTAGTGTGTCAGGATTTATTGTGCACATTGTCCCGATCGTTAATATTTGTGCCGAAAAAAGAGAGCCCGAGGCATATGTGTTTACAATTTCTCTAGTGTTGTAGTTGGGACTACCCATACAAACGAATCCAATATATTTGACCTCCGAATATACAATAGCCGTGAGTGTATCATAAATTACGCCACTGGCCGGACAGGCAACCGAAGCACCAACCCCGGGATAAATGTGAAATGCATATATGTCACCCGGGTTTCCCAGCGCCTGGTAGTCGAGCCCCCATGTTGCCTCAAACGTATCGACCGCAATACCATTTGAGTCTACTATGTAGGTGACCGTCGGAAAGTATTGTTCATATAAGGAATCCCAGATACAGTTACTATTGAGATCAAAATACCCTCTTATACATAGCATGTGGCACATAAGGCAATAGTAACTGCCGTAAAGTGAGTCAACCGGTGTTGCGCCATCAAATAACACCTGCTTTACGGTGTAAGTACCGGAAGATGTATAAGTATGATAGTATGAAGCGAAACCTGTGCCACCAACGTTGGAGAGCGGATGCACATCACTGGTCCCGTCGCCATAGAATGTTTGGACCGATAATGAAGGACCAAATAAGTTTGTAGTAATCCTTAATTCAGGCGATGTACAAAACGAATCAGGATAATCCGTCACATGACACGAAGTGATGTGATACTGAGCATTTACCGTGCCAGTACACAATACTGAGAAAGTTATTATTGTGATCAGGTAAAGCAGTTTATTCATAATAATATTTTTATTTATTGTTCCGACGTTCCATAAGACGCACAATTTCAACTAAATGTTAGTAATGTACAAATAAAAATGGAGCCGCTCATACGAACGGCTCCTTAATTCTAAAAATAAACACACTTTACATCTTCTGGAAGCGCTCCACTTTTACGCAACTATTACCTTTTACAGAAATATAGTAGCTCCCGGCAGGGAGTCCCTTTACATTCAGTTTTGTGCTTGTTCCGTTTACATCCTGCTTCATTAATACCTGGCCAACGCTGTTGATCACACTGATAGTGCTAAAAGTACCCTTGCTGATCTTTACGGTCAGTTCGTTATCGGCGGGGTTAGGGAATAGCTGAAGGGTAGAACCTGATACATTGCTCATGTCATCAATTCCGTCGGGAATACCAACGGTAGTTACAACAGTATTGGTCAGTACAACGGGATTAAAATCAAAATAAATACCACCACGATTAAGGATCTGAGTACCATATGGCAGTGCAGACTGTGTGTAAATGCTGAATGTTACAAAACCGTCGCACAAACCATGGTGGGTACTATCCAACAAATTAATGTGCGGAAAATCGAACTTGGCAATATTCAGACCACCAACATGCTGAATACTCAGATTCATGGCTGCCGAACTACCTAAAATTGCAAGAGATTTTACATTCAATTTATCAGATAAGGTATCCATGATGTGGATATTGAACGCTGTATCGTTGCCCGTGTTTTCAAATCTAAGTGTGTAGGTTAGCTTGGTACTCACGTTATCCGGAATATTAGTATCAGGAATTACTGCCTTGTCATTAGGATCGAAAGAGCTCCTTACCGTGTCTACAAGAATTACTGTGTTATCGCTCAGATCACCATCACCTGCCGTAGGTGTAATGTAATAGGAAGAGTGCACTGTATCACCGGCTATCAACCATGCACCAGGCACCTCGCCATGTACATATATATACTGAGGTGTGATAGCGGTCAGAGAAGGGAAAGTCCATGTAAGTGTATGCCCTGAAATGGTAGTAGGTACAGGAGTAGCATTTACAAAATCGTACTTGGGACTCATATTCATAGTTACTGTAACTCCAGCAGGAGAGCAGTACTGATTAGTAGCCAGTATCTCTGCCACAAATGAATGACGGCCCGCCCTGGTTGTAACTAGCTCACCGGCATCATAACCTGACGCGCCTGAGCAATCGAAACCAAATTCTTTGGAGATATAATCGTTGACTATCATTGAAATAGTATCATAGATCACTCCTCCCGCAGGGCATGTAAGCACAAGGCCGGTACCGGAACTGATAACTGAAAAAGCATAAATATCGCCTGGATTACCGGTAGCCTGATAATGCAAGCCACTGGTGGTAACGAATGTATCGACCCTTATACCATTTGAATCAACAGCAATTGAAATAGGTGTAATGATAAAATTTTCAGATGTGCTGTCGAAAACACAATTACCATTTGCATCATAAAATGAGCTGAAGTTAAAAGTCTGGCAGTATTTGGAGTCATAAAAAGATACCAATGAATCAATAGAAGCTCCACCCAGCTCCAAAACCTGCTTAACCGTATATGTACCCGCGGAAGTATACGTATGGGTGTAAGATGCGTATCCCCCTACAAACGCACTCATTACCGGATTAACATTGTCAGTACCATCTCCATAATAGGTATGTACTGCCAGGCCTGAAGAAAATCCGCTGGTATTAAGGCTGAATACCGGGTCAATGCAATTGGAATCGGCAAACGTGCTAACGTTGCTGTAAGTAATAGTGTACTGCGCATGCACTTTGTTAGCAAACAAAGCAAACAACACTACAATAGGCAAGTAAAATATTTTTTTCATAAAATCCGTTTTAGATGATGGTGAATATCATTAATGACGAATATTTATGTAGAAATGTTAGGATAACAGAACAAAAAAAAGAAGAGAATAGCTATCAGTTATTATTACCTCCCTGATCCATCCATCTTTTCATCTTGTTCAGGCTACAGCTATCTACCACATAGGTAGGCGGCATGGGTAGCGCCAGACTACTATGCAGCATACAGTGATATAATTTCGAACCATATACGCCATCTCCTCTGAATCCATTTTGAAGATAGGCCTTCAGCGAGGTAAAATCCTCCAGATCCAATCCCCCACCCTGTGTTACTGCTGTTGCGTGGCATGAATAACAATTGGCTGCCAGCATGGGCTTAATATCAGCATGGTAGGTTACAACCGTTGTGTCGCAACCGACTGGAGCTACCACTACAGGTGCAACATATGCCTTGTGCGTGCACGCGCTAAAAAAGTAAAACAAAACCAACAAAAGCAGCGATCTTTTCATTTTTATTTAATCAAAAAACCGGTTTGAGTAAACTACTCAAACCGGTTTGTAAAAGAAAAAATATTGATTAGTTCATTACACTCAACTTAGTAATAGACTGTTTGCCATTAACCAGAGCTGATATTACATACATACCGTTAGCCATGTCTGTAGTAGAGAACTGATAAGACTGTGTACCAGTAGCAGATGTACCGTTAAATACTTCTTTAACAACAGCACCTGTTCTGTCAAGGATAACGATCTTCACTGAAGAAGATGCCTTAATATCTAAAGAAACTGTAGCCTGAGACTGAGCAGGGTTAGGATAAACCTTGATAGAACCCATGTTAGAATATACGTCATTTACACCTACAGTTGGATCAACTGTGTAGCAAGTAACATCATAATCAGTATTCAAAGGATCGAAATTGCACCATCCGTTCATCCAGTTGTCATTGATACCTGTACGAGCAAATGCACCTACATAGTTAACATTCGTAAAGAAAGGATTGCTGGCTTTAGAATTTACAAAGTCAGGAGCAAAGCCAGGAACGTTGTAAGTAGAAGGACTTGTAGTATCATAGCTCAATGGCATTGTTGGATCGAATACATCGTTAACACCGGTTGCCCAACTTGGGAAGTGTGTAGAGCTGTAAACTATAGGAGAAGTACTGTTTGGAACCAAAACCGGGTTAGCCATGTTGAAAGGATTACCTAACTGAACACCACCGGATACTGTTGCATAAGACTTATTCTTGTATGCAGCGTTTTTGAACCATGTAATAGGACCTAAGTTTACACCGCCAGCCAATACTGACCAATCAGTACCTGTTGCAGTAGTATCAGAGTTTGCAGTTGTAGGCGTAAGGCTACGTGCACCATCCTTTACGAAAACTACGTCTTTATTGAATGAAGTGTTAGCAGTACCAGCAATGATGTTGTTGCGGAACTGAAGGATACCGTTACCAATGTTAGCAACTGTAGAACCATAAGAAGCAGAAGACTCATCGACCAACACTGCGCAAGGCCATCCCAGAATAAGGCTGTTCAAAACACTCATTGCACTACCGCGACGCAAGTGAACACCTGCAACGTAGTTAGGATCTGCACCTGTAAAAGCAGGGCTATTCAACGGACCTACCAGTGTAGCATTACTGAAAATGCTTCTGTTGATCTGAGTAGTATCACCTGCAAGACCACTTACAGTACCTGACAAATAACTATCACTTTCGAAAGCCTTAGAACCGCTCTGGTCAGCTGCACCTGCATCTCTTACTGCAACGATGAACTGGTTCATACCAGCATAACCATTATCAGTATCATAATCATCATCCCATGTACCGAAAGCTACCATGTGCTTTGTATTTACAGTACCACCGAAAAATTCGTAGCTATCATCTCCACTATAAGAAACCTGTATGTGGTTAACAGTTGTACCATTACCTACACCGCAGAAAGTAAGACCATTTACTTCATTGTTAGGAGAGAATGCAATACCGCCAAACTCGATACGGCAATAAGTCATTGTACCGCTGTTGTCGTTAGGATTTGTACCACCATAGAATGAACGTGGACCACCTTCTACCTGAGCCTGACCAGCAGTCCAGTTTACAGGAGCCTGTCCGCAAACGATTACACCACCCCAATCACCATAAGAGCGATTGCCAGGTGCCTGGTTAGATGTAAATACGATTGGATGCATAAGCGTACCCATAGCCATGATCTTAGCACCACGCTCAATGATCAGTGCACCTTTAGTGATCTTGTCACCCTTGATGATAACACCTGAGTCGATAGTCAATACGTGGCCTGCAGTTACATAAACGTAACCTTTAAGCAAGTACTGCTGATCACAAGTCCAGTGTGTATCAACGGAAATACTGTCCTGGATAACATTAGTTGTATAGGCCATTGAAGTACCGATACAGCTTAAAAGCAAAGAAGATGCTAGTAGAAACTTTTTCATAACATTTTTATGTTTGAATGCAAAAGTATCTCGCCAATGTTACGGCAAAATGAACGACTTGTTACGTTAATATGAAGTAATAACCATCCGTTAATACTTATGCACAGACTACTCACAAAACACTGACTTACAACGAAGTGCAGAACGTAGCTGAAAGATAAGATCCGAAAAAAATATCAAAAATTCATTAGATCATTTTATCAACACAAAATAGGCGGCCTGCTGATCAACTCAGCAGGCCGCCTATTACTAAACACTATATTATTTCTAGAACTTTACCTTGAGGCCAATAGTGAAATATCTGCCGGGCCTGTACATTTTGTAATCACGATCAATAGTGTTGCTATTGAACTTACCATCACGATCACTATCCTTTACAAAGTGAACCTTTGAATCTAACAGGTTCTGTACGCCAAAGTTAACCATGTAATGATTTTTGAAGATCTTAGATACTGTAAGGTCTAAAGACTGGAAAGGCAACTCACCAATGCTCTCACCTGCTTTCTCAGTAGTACCTACAGCGTATAATCTTGCGCCTGATACATTATACAACAAAGATCCCTGGAAACCGCTGGTAGTATTCTGGTAGAACATACCGAGGTTAACTATGTACGGAGACTGGCCCTGTAATGTTGCATTCTGTATTTGTGATCTTGCCTTTGAAGTATCGAAAGTTAGCTGGCTCTTTGACAATGCCAGATTGCCTACAACACTAAAGTCTTTAAGAAATTTTGTACCCAACTTGTTATCAAGGAAAACAAGGTTCTTACGAAGATCAAGCTCTACACCAGCAGTGTATGCATTATCTGCATTAAGATAAGTGAATGCTTTATTATCACCAGTCTGACCCGGTATCAATACACGCTGAATAGAGTTCTTGATCGTCTTGTAGAAACCACCGATCTGGATCATTTCTCCTGATGACGGATACAACTCATAACGAAGATCAACATTATTCACTTCAGCTACCTTCAGCTGTGTACCATCAGGGCTGATGATAGTCGGGAACAATGAACCCTTATTGCCCGCTAATTCATCAAAGTCATAGAAGAAGATAGGTGCAAACTCTCTGAATTCAGGTCTGTTCAATGTTTTACCATATGCAGCTCTTACAAGGCTCTTTTCAGAAAAGTTATAAGAAGCATTGACAGATGGCAACATGAAGTCAGTAGTGATCTTTGGAGAAACCGGATTCTGATTAATATAACCATCGATCGACTGAACATTATGCTCATAACGTACACCACCAACTATAGTAATGTGTTTACCCAAAGGCAACTTAGCAGAAATAAATGAAGCGATCAACTCATTCTTTGCATTGTACTTATCAAAGATGTTGGTCGTTTCATCCATAAGGAACTTCTTAGTAACACCCACATTTGAATCAGCAAAAATAGTGTTGATATCAAGGTGAGTAAGTCTGCTTGCATTGGCACCATTACTGATTGTCTGTATGGTATAACCCAACTGCCTCATATCAAAAGCCCTGCTCTTAAATTCAAGATAGTTACCTGCATTCAGGTCGAAGCTATATTCCTTGATCTTTATTTTCTGTGTGATCTGGTGGCTGAAGCTATATCCCTTTTCAAACAGCGTTTGGTACAAACGACCACCACCATTTATAGGATCTACCTGATTAGCTATCGGTGCCTTATAAACAGTATCGCCACCTGTCTTTGTGTACTTTATCCTTCTCAGATCAGGCATATTTCTGAACACATCAGTATACCCAATTGTCCATGTATATTTTCTGCTATCAGTCTTGTTCTTGTGTGTACCTGTAAGCTGACCAGCATATGTAGCTTTACTATCATAACCCATAGCGTAAGACTGCTCATCTGCATTAGCTGCATACTCAGTATCACGTACACTGTTTCTGATAGTTACAAAAGACTTACCTACCTGGCTGTATAAATTCTTAAATTCAATTTTAGTGTTACCCATTGAGAAGCCAACGTTTTCCACTATACCTACACTGGCATTGTTGGTGAACTGCCTGTCTATGTAGTTATAACTTTTAGAATTGGTTGTATCCCAATCCTGACGGCTGATATTGAAATTGGTCCTTGTGTTAGAGTAAGACAAGCCAAATGTATTGCCTATGCTGAATGTCTTGCGCTTAAATACGTTAGACAAAGCCATTGAGAATCTCACGTCAGGGCTAGCAGTTTTAGAATTGATAGCCCAGTCATTACCAAATGATTTTGAAAGCGCATTAATGTTAGGATCTGTCCTTTCCAACCTTGCAGGTATACCCTTAGGTATATTGCGACTACCATCGTCATAACCCAGCCAATCGGTGCTTGAAGCTTTGTTTGCGCTGAATTGCTCACCGGTAGTATTCTGACGAGAAGAAGATGAAAGACTAACACTCAGCTGATTCTTTTCAGGAAGTGAAGTTGTGTACACCTTTACCATGCCACCCGCAAAATCGCCCGGCAATTCCGGAGAAGGGGTTTTGAAGATCAGTATCCTGTCTATCAATCCACTCGGTATAATGTCGAAAGAAAATGATTTTTTATCAGACTCACTGCTTGGTGCACCGGCGTCGTTCAACCATACTGTGTTATAACGATCAGGCAAACCACGTACTACTATAAAACGGTCATCCTGTATTGCAACGCCCGGTATACGTTTAACTACATCTGCAGCACTACGGTCTAGTGTCTTAGATATCTGAGATGCGCTGGTACCACTTACTACAGCATTACTTGTCTTTATTTCATTGATAACAGCAGCCTCGGTATTAGTAGTTCTTTTAGCCTTAACTTCTACAGATTTCATTTCCTGAACCTCAGCCTTCATCCTTATGTCTAAGGTAACATCGCTACCTTCCAGCTTTACGTTTCTTTTCTCTGTTGTAAAGGTGATGTAGCTTATGCTGACAATATATTCACCGTTCTTAACGCCTGTAATTTCATACTTACCATCTATATCAGTAACCGCACCTCCATTTGTTCCGTTAACTGTATCTACACTCTTGTAAGTCACAATAACACCCACCAACGGAGCACTATTTTTATCTTCTACTACAGTACCTTTTATTACCCCACCAAATGACGTAAACGAAAGAAGCATACAGAATAAAGGAAGGAAAAATTTGGCCATTTCTTTTTTTCTGCAAAATTATAAAGGCCGATCCTGCAAAAGGAGCGGCCAATGTTATCAAATTGCTTCGCCAATATTACCTTAATGTTAACACAGACGCAGGTCCTACATCTCTACTTTTTGTATGCGTCCACTACTTCCCTGTAGAGCGCCTCATATAGTGGAATAATATGCTGTCTTTCAAATTTTTTCGCCTGCGCTAATGCAGCCTTTTTAAAATGAGCCATCTGGCTATCGTCCTTCAGTATCAACATCGCATTGGCCGACATATCAGACACGTCACCCACATTACTCAAATAACCGGTTACACCGTGAATATTGATCTCCGGCAATCCACCTGAATTTGTTGAAATAACCGGCACACCGCAGGCCATGGCTTCTAATGCAGACAATCCAAAGCTCTCTGTAGCTGATGGTAATATAAACAGGTCGGTAATGCTTAGTATCTCACTTATCTGCTCCTGCTTGCCCAGGAATCTTATATCATTAAATATGCCCAGCTCTTTAGCCAGTTCTTCTACATTCTGTCGTTCAGGGCCATCGCCGATCATCAGGAGTTTAGAAGGGATTTCCTTCTTCACATTATCAAATATCCTGATCACATCCTGTACCCTCTTTACCGCCCTGAAGTTGGACACATGCACCAGTATGCGCTCACCATCGGGCGCCATCATCTGTTTGAAGTGGTTCTTGTCCGTTTGGTGAAAACGCTTTACATCAACAAAATTAGGAATAACATGTATCGGCTTCTCGATACTGAATGAACGAAGCGTTTCTTCTCTCAGATTATCAGACACAGCAGTTATGGCGTCGCTCTCATTTATGGAAAAGGTGACGACCGGTGCATAGGTAGGGTCTTTTCCTACCAATGTAATATCGGTACCATGTAGCGTAGTAATAAAAGGAATATCCAATCCACTTTTCTTCAATATCTGCCGTGCGAAAAACGCTGCAGATGCATGCGGAATAGCATAGTGCAGATGCAACAGATCCAGCTTATTATTGGTGATCACATTTACCATAGCACTTGCCAAGGCTGTTTCATAAGGTGGAAATGCAAACAATGGATAGGTTGGCACCTTTACTTCATGAAAATAGATATTGGGGTGAAAGCTCTGGCTCAATCTCACCGGCTGCTCGTAGGTAATAAAATGCACCTCGTATCCCTTGTCAGACAAGGCCATACCCAACTCGGTAGCCAAAACGCCACTACCACCAAATGTAGGGTAACAAACTATACCTATTTTCATATTCATGGTTATCGCCGGCAAATATCATCTTATTGCAGCAATTTGCAGCAATAGCAATATTGGTTTTAATAATAAGGTAAGATTGCGCTTTTAGCCCGCAATGAAAATGATCAGGATCACTTTGTAGAAAAACTCTTCGGAATGGCAAAAGGCGTCTCCAGCGATTTATCAAATTCCATATTCTGCAATTCCATTTCCAGCAAGAATTTGTCATTGCCGTTCTGAATATTTACAGACCTGGACGATGGCACCTTTTTACCATTTACACTTTCAAAATTGTCATATCTCAGCGTAGCCTGCGGTCCATTGGGCGCAAGCGTACTTACCTGGTTGCTCAACAGTACACTGTCCAATTTCCGGTAATCAAGATTTTGTGCGTAGCTGCTATCCTGCACTTTTACTAACCAGGAATTGCCTAATACCGCGATATCGCGAATATTACCCGGCCTGAGTGGCTCCCCAATTATGAGATTCTGCAGTGTGGAAAAATCAACCTGTGTAGGTAGTATCTTGGCCACATCGGTAAGTGCTATTCGGGTGCCCGTTTTCTGAATATAGTTGATCATAAAGAAACTGTCGCGCGTGATGTACGCCCTCGCTGCATGCACCATGCCGCCAAGAGCCGTAATATCTACCCATATCACAGAATCTTTCTTTACCCTTATATTGGCGGTAAAATCCTGCTTATCCTCCGGCCCCTCAAAGTGCACTTTCGCCTTGCTGGTAAAAGTCACAAACTGAACCCTGTTGTTGTAGATAGGCAAGATCATATCTACCAGCTGTTTCATCATTCCCGTGGTATCAGGTAGCATACCAACGGTGTCCTGCTCGGGGAGTACTATTCTCATCCGGTTGGGGTCATTGACTACTATTTTGGTGGTATCGGGAACTGTAACAGTTGTGCCCTGCCTTTTCTTACCCGAAACAAGTCGCTGCAAAGAACAAGAGTCCAGCAAGAACATCACTGAGAGCAACAGACTGCCGCATAAAAATCTATTCATACAATTTCTCTTCGCTGATCTTTTTATCTAACCTGGGGTCGGCAACTCCTTTATCCTTGGCTATTTTCCAGTTCTGTAGTGCTTTTGCCTTGTCTTTTAATTTATAATACACATCTCCGAGGTGATCATAGATCGTACCATCAGCTTTGCGGTCATGGGCGTTGGCTGCCTTTTCTATGTTTTCACGCGCCTTCTCATAGTCGCCCATCTTATATAATATCCAGCCGTAGGTGTCCAGGAAGGTTGTTTCGTTGGGCCGTAACTGCAATGACTTTTCAGACATCATCCTGGCTTTATCCAGCTTCTCCCCTCTTTCCGACAAAAAGTAGCTATAGTTATTCAAGACTGTTGCGTTCTTGGGTTCTTTTTCAAGGGCTTTGTCAAATGAATTGTCTGACAGCTGATATTGTTTAGTGGTATTATACACTTCCCCAAGCATTGAATAGAAATCGGTCAACTTCTTTGTATCAGTGTCCGGTATCATATCAATTGCCCGGTTAATGGCACTGATCGCTGCAGGATATTCTTTCTTATTATAGTGCCCTAAACCATTATAATAATGTACAATAGCCTGATTGGGGAACAAACGTAGTACCTTCTCGCTATACTTGATCAATGAATCAGTAGCATTCTGATACGCATAAGCATTCAATAACCTATTCCATATCTCAAAGTTGGATGCTTTTACAGCCAGTGACTTTTTGTACTCAACAATTGCCTTATCGATCTGCTGATCGGATGCAAGGAAGTCGCCATAAGTACCCAGCAATTGTGCATCTCCCGGATGTTGATCAATTAACTGCAACAGCAAAGGAATACCTTCGGTGTTCTGGGCTACGTCAGACAGGTTCTGAATGTAAATGTAAAAGAGTTGTATCTGGGTTGTAGCATCGAGTTTAGGATTCAATATCCCCTTTTTCGCATAGGCACGAAAATTTAGTGAATCTCCTATTTTCAAATAGTATTCAGAGAGCCCCATTTCAATTACCGGGTCTCCGGGAATAGCCTTTTCGGCATCCTTGTACACCTCCAATACCTTTTCAGGCATCTTATTATTTTCGTAAAGGTCACCCAGCAGTTTGTAATACTTGCTGTTTCGAGGATCCTGGCTGATCAGCTGACGGGCCACATCAGTGGCTTTATCTACCTTATCCATCGCCAGGTATATACTCACCTTCTGCATCAGGATATCATCATCAGACCCGCTTAATACAAGTGCTTTATCCAGGTATGCCAAAGCTTCATCATATTTTTTTGCCCTTTCGTAGTAGGAAGAGGCCTGCATGGCATAGTTAGCATCCCCACTCTCCTTGTCCGCTACCCGTGCAGCCACATCAGCAGCTTCCAGAAACTTACCTTGCCTTGCCAGTAATGTGGAGTAATTAATATTATACCACTTATTGTCTTTCGAGAGGGCAATAGCTTTTTTGATATTCGCTTCCGCCTTGTCAGTCTTTCTTGCCTCATCATACAATACCGATAGCTCATAATATCCTACAGCATTGTTAGGATCCAGAACAGTAAACTGTTCAAACAGATCTATAGCGCCTTTGGTATCGTTATGTTGTTTGGCTTTCTGTGCTTCAAAATACAATTCGTTGACTTTCACCGACTTTACATCGGTGCGATGAGCCAACGTATCGAGCACTTCCTGTCCATACACATTGTTAGCAGCTACAGCTGCTAACAATGGTAAGACGGTATACAATAAGAATTTTAACCTCATATTTGTGTTGAGAAATCACCCAGGCTCATTTCCCTTGGCTTTTCACTGTAATTTACCTCTTTTCCCAACATTGATGTGTGGAGGTTGGCATTTTTAACAATAGTATTTACGCCTATTATGCTGTTCACTACACGTGAATCTTCAATTACAGCACCCTTTTCCAAAGAAACGTGAGGGCCAACAACAGAGTTGCGTACGACAACGTTCTCGCCAATAAAGCATGGCTGTATGATCACAGAGTTTTCTATTGTTGCAGAGGCAGCAGTCAACTTTTCGGTCTTTTGCTTTATCTCCAGTATACGCTGATTAGTGTACACCGTTGCAGCCATATTACCGCAATCCAACCACTCCTGTACCTGGTCGGTATAGAACTTCACGCCATTCTGCAGCATGTGATCCATAGCATCGGTGATCTGATACTCACCTTTCAGCATAATTTTATTATCGATAAGGCGTTGCAGTTCTTTTTTCAGACCTGCGCCGTCGCGGAAATAGTAAACACCTATAATAGCAAGATCAGATACGAAATCCTTTGGCTTTTCTACAAATGCTTCGATCTCGTTATTGGCATTCAGCTTTACCACACCAAATGCACTGGGATCTTCTACCTTCTGTGTCCATACTATTGCATCCTTGCTCTTGTCAATGCTAAATTTCGCATCAAACAATGTGTCGGCAAAAGCAATGAATACATTACCATCCAGCGTATCAGATGCGCACAGAATAGCGTGAGCAGTTCCCAAAGCTTCATGCTGGTAGCATATCTTACCCTTGGCACCAAGTGCTTCAGCTACTTCTACCAGGTGCTTTTCTACTTCCTTTCCAAAAGTAGGGCCTATGATGAAAGCTATTTCTTCTACCTTTTCATTGCTCGTAGCCAAAATATCTTCAACAAGGCGCTGAACGATAGGCTTACCTGCAACATGCAAAAGTGGCTTAGCTGTAGTTAAAGTGTGCGGGCGCATACGCTTGCCCATTCCTGCCATTGGGATAATAATATTCATCTGAAATGTTAGTTATTTTTTGAAAGAATAAATTAATAAATAAAAACCGAGCCATATTAGGGCTCATTATACGCCAGAGTGCCCAAATCCTCCTGCACCTCTCGTAGTTTCATCAAGCGATGCCGTTTCCAGCCATTCTACCTTTTCGTACCGGGCTACTATCATCTGCGCAATACGTTCACCGTCGTTAATTATCTGGTCTTCTGTAGATAGGTTGATCAATGGAACCATTACCTCTCCCCTGTAGTCGCTATCTATGGTCCCTGGTGTGTTGACCAAACTTAGTCCTCGTTTTATTGCCAATCCGCTACGTGGGCGAATCTGTGCCTCGTACATCTCAGGTAAGGCCATAAACAGCCCTGTCGGTATAAGCCTGCGCTCCATTGGCTTCAGGGTTACGGGCTCAGGCAACCAGGCCTTTATGTCCATTCCGCTCGACCCTGCGGTTTGATATGCCGGTGTGTCGTGCGGAGATTTATTTATTATAGCTACCTGTACCATGTTTTTTATGAATGCGTGCAAAGGTAAAAAATATGAGATAAGTTTTATGTTATTACTTACCCGGCGATTTTTTCCCTGTTAAAAAATAATATTGAACTAAAAAATGCGTAAAAAAGTAATCCATGCTGTGTAGCCAACACACTCTCCGTAAAGAAGGTGATGCCTAACACCAGCAATAGGTAAATGTATAAATTATCGCGATTCTTTAACGCCCTGAAAAAATGCATGCCTAGCGCCAGCAGAAATAAAGCTATCCCTGGTATTCCAAGTGATATCCAATGATAGAAATATTCATTGTGGGGGTCAAATGCATTAACATCACGACCATAATACATGGAATAGAAAAAGTACTTCTGCTTTAGCAGGTACAATAGCCTCCCGGGTCCACACCCTGTTACACAGTACCTTTTCACCATATCCAGATCTACGGCCAATATCATTTTCCGCTCATGAATAGAGTTGTCGGTTACGTTCTGCTTTAGGCTGGCACCCATCCCGGCCATCTCGTTCACCCTCTGGCTTACAAAAGGCACAAAAACATAGGATAGAACCATTAACGCAGCTACACCAACAAACAACCATTTATATTGCCCCAGCCGCCGTCTTCTTAGCCATGCAGTGTGAATGAACATCAGCGCCAGGGCTATTAATGGCGATTTTGCAAGTAGCGGCAACAAAAATGCCAACTGTATATAAAACAGGGAATACTTTAATGTCCTGTTCATATTATCTGCCCTCAGCAGCAAAATACCTATTGCCAAAACCAGGTACATGCTTATATAGGTAGGGTGAATGCCTGTTAGGTCTTCAAAGAAAATACGATAAGTGACGTGGTTCACACCATGAAATCCACCCGGCGCAAGTGCATATTTTGCTACAAACCAACCGTTAGCTATAACGCAGATTCCTACTAAAAAATAGACGAACCACGCTAATTCACCAATTATCGCCCTTATTTTTTGCGGAGATATTGAAGCATAAACAAGAGGCAAAAGGATGTAAGAAAGTTTGTACTCACATAGTGTCTGGGTTACATGCCGATAACTGGCAGGTGTAAATGGCACTGCAACAAGATATAATATGTATAAGGCACCTAAACCCAAAGCCGATATAAAATTCCCTGTTGGAGTCTTTTCCCTGTCCTGGTACGTTCTGAAAATAAACCACGCCGATGATACAAATAGTGCAATCACCTGCACCTGCATAGGCAGAAAAAAGGAGAGCATCAGCACCCTTGCAGCATACTTGTCTATAACTGCCTTATTTCCGCCCATAAAACGTTTTATAACATTCACCTACATACTTCTTCAATTCCTGCCTGAAACGTTCATCAGAAAAACGAAGCGAATTCTCCCTAATCGCTTTGTGATCGATAAGCGGATTTTGTTCAAATTTATTCACAGCTGCTATCAGGCTTTCTTCGTCCTGCTCAGGAAACAAATAGCCACTTACCCCATCGTTTACAGTCTCTGTATAGCCCCCGTAATCCAATGCGATCACCGGCGTTCCGCACGATTGAACCTCTACACATAGTATACCGAAATCTTCCTTGGCTGCAAACAAGCAAGCCTTAGCCTCCTGTATGTACCTGATCATCTCTTCGTCTTTCCTATAGCCAAGCCACTCTATATTTTTAGAATGCTCCAGTATCTCAGTAAATTGCTTTGTGCCATACCCCTCCCCTATCAGCACCAGCTTCTTGTCCGGCATCTGCTGAAAAGCGCGCACTATCATGTCTATCTTCTTATAAGGTACAAATCTGCCGAGACACAAGTAGTAGTCTTTACGCTCACCCTCATACAAAGCAAACTTATTAGTTCTTACAGGCGGATAAATGACCTTTGCATCCCTGTTGTAACTAGCCATTATCCTTCTTCTTACATGCTCAGAATTGGCTATGAAGTAATGTACATTCCCCGCCGTTTTCAGGTCCCACTTTCTTATATAATGTATGAACCACTTGTATAAAAAGAACTTGCCGACTGCATGGTGGGCCACGTAATCATCGTACATATCCCACACATAACGCATGGGCGAATGACAGTAGCATATATTTAAAATAGCAGGATCAGCACCAATTCCCTTGGCTACAGCATGACTTGTTGATAAGACCAGATCATAATTCTTCAACCTGAACTGCTTCATCAGCCAGGGCATTACCGGCAACATATACCGATATATCTTCGACACAAAAGGGATATACTGCATCAACGAGGTTTTCACCACATGATCTTTGAGTATTTCCTTCCGATCCGATTCATTGAATTTATTAAACAGTGTGTACACCGTCACATCCTCACCTTCATACACATCAAGTATCTCACCGGCCACTTTTTCAGCTCCGCCATTTGCCTTGAACCAATCATGTACAAATGCTATCTTCATTTTTGTTTTGTTTCAGTCTCTCACGGCTTACTTCGGGTCACAAAAAGCAACGCAAAGGTCTTGTTTATTTTAAGAACGCAAAGCATAATTCCCATTACCGCCTTCTGTCCGTCTCTGACCGTCGGCCATGAGGTCGGTTCTCTTTGAGATTTTTACGACTTGCTCCCTTTGCGTGAAACTGCATTCGCTCTAGAAACAATAACTTCAGCTGCCCGCTTGTAATTATATTGCTCCAACAGCTTTTCAACACTTTCCTCATCAAACAACCTCGGCTTCCCCACCACCTCATTTAGCTTCACCGCTATCTCATTTATATCTTTCTGGTTGCAGAAAACAGCCTGTTCAGCAAACAACTCCCTGTACACCGGTATATCCGAACACAACACTTTACATCCAAACTTCAAGCCCTCAAGTATCGGTATGCCAAATCCCTCGTATTCAGATAGCGAAACTATCACTTCTGCCTTTCTATAAAACTCAACAAGATCTGTATCAGAAACGTTACTAAATACTTTGATGCTGTTGCTTTTCAGATTTTGTTCATTCAGGCCCACATCGGCAAACACTTTGTTTTTATCACCTATCAGCACCAACTTATATTCCTTACTTACTTCACTCTCCAGAAAACCCTTTATCAGTTTATCCTGGTTCTTCCGCATATTAAAGGTGCCAACGGATAATATTATTTTTTCTTTATGCGCATCGAATGCGCCATTCTCATTTAGAAAAATGCCCGACAAACCATTATATGTTACGGATATTTTTGCCGCCGGCAATTTATAATGCTCGATCAATTCGTTCTTTATTGTATCGCTCACAGTAAAGACGTGCCTGCTGTTCATAGCTATACGAGGTATCAATATATTATACCAAGTCGAAAAACGCTTACTGTTCCATTCAGGATGATGAAAAAATGCCAGATCATGTATCACTACATAATTATTGGCATATAATACCGGTGCTGTATTGGCCAGGTTAATGAGTGGCTGACTCTTCTGTTTCCACATATACAGTGGAAGATCCAGTTGCTCCCACTTATGTCCTGTCCGTGTACCAACTACTACAGCTCCCAATTCATCTGCAACTTCCTTATTAATAATATCATGTGGCGTTACAAATACCGACTCAGGGTATAATTCTTTTATTTGTCTGCTACATTCTATTGCATACCTTTGCACCCCCGAAATTGGTTGTGTAAGGAAGCGTGCGTTTATAAATAATTTCATTTAATTTTATCAACCGACATTTAATATCGGGTGTAAAATATCAACAAAATACTCAACGTGCAAAATATAACACGCATATACGCATTAAGTAAGCGTAATGTTATTTTAAGGTACAAAAATTCGCTCGTTGGGTTTTTCTGGGGTTTCTTCAAGCCTTTGCTTTACCTGCTCATACTCATAGTTGTGTTCAGCCAGGTTTCCAATATCGATAATTTTGTATTGTATGCAACTTCGGGATTGGTATTTTGGTTCTACTTTGCCAATGTTACCAATCAGTCTATTGCCAGTATTATTAGTTCAGCCGGCATTATTAAGTCCTTGAATATCCCTGTATTATTTTTCCCCTTATCTGAAACTTTGAGTGAGTTGTTCAACCTGATGCTTACACTGGTGGTATTCTCTATTGTCATGCATTGGTTTGGTATGGTCTACTCCTGGAAATTACTATTAGTTATACCTGCTGCCTTCCTGTTTAGTTTCTTTACATTGGGCATTACCCTTATCCTATGCTCACTAAATGTTTTCTTCAGAGATATTGGTATTCTGTGGACTACCATGCAGCCCGCCCTTTTTTACCTCACTCCTATCGCCTACCCCGAAAGTATTATTACCAACCACTATGCATTTGTGGTTAAATTCAACCCTATCTACTATTTCATAAAGCTGGCACGTGGCCTTATTTATTCACCCGACCTGCCTTCTTTGGCACTATGGATGCATTGCGCATTGATAGCATCAGTTAGCTTTGTATTTGGCTACTTCATTTTTAATAAATTAAAGAACCAGTTTATTTCCGCTATATAACAACACATGAATACAGAGAATCTCATATCATTCGATAATGTTACTGTTAGCTTCTGGCAGAATAATATGGGTGTTCACTCTATTAAAGACCTTGTCTCGCATCGTAAAAATCCTTTTACAAATAAAACTATACTCAAAAACATCTCCTTCAACGTAAAGAGAGGGGAATGTATGGGCATACTTGGCCGTAACGGATCTGGTAAAAGTACATTGCTCCGCACCATCGCCGGACTGATCAAACCACAGGAAGGCACAATGACTATCAACGGCACATTCGCCCCTATATTGGCCATCGGTGCTGGTCTGGAACTGGAATTGAGCGGGTATGAGAACATGAACCTTTTGCTGTCCTTATATGGCAAATCAAGAAAAGACACTAACGCCATTCAAAGCATTGTAGAATTTTCTGAATTGAGCGATGAGGTTTTGCGCATGCCTACCAAAAGGTATTCCTCCGGAATGTTGGCTCGTCTGGCATTCTCCATCTCTGTAGCCAATGACTCCGACATTCTTATTATAGATGAAATACTCGCTGTAGGCGATCAGGGCTTCCAGGTCAAGTGTATGGAGAAAATATACCAGGTTAAGGCCGAAGGAAAAACAATTTTATTTGTTTCTCACTTCCCCGATGATGTGGTAAAAATCTGCGACACAGCCATACTGCTGGAAAACGGTGTTATCAGCCACCGGGGAGAGGCGAAGATCATCTGCGAGCAGTACAAAAGCCTTTTTTAGCCTATCTTCGCCCAAAATCAGGGAAAAAGTGAGATTAACCAGACGCTTTATAAATTTCATCAACAAAATTGGCACACCTGAAAATACTAAGTCTCAAAATATATTAAATTTTATAAAATTCGCACTTACCAAACCGGGAATGAAACTGGTAGTGGAAAAGTTGAGAAAAGTACTGCTCAGCAGTGAAAAGCAAACCGAGCGCGCTTACAATCAATGGATAAAGGACCGAATTAACATCAACATACTTCAAGGACAATATAAGTCAGGCATTGATCTGCTTTCCTATCAACCCGTTTTCAGCATCGTAGTACCTGTTTATAATCCATCTATAAAATATCTGCGGGAAGCAATCGAATCTGTAAAAGGACAATTATATGCTAAATGGGAACTTTGTCTCTCAGATGACAATTCTCCAAACCCTGAAATTCAGCAGGTTTTAAATGAATATGCCGAAAAAGACAGTCGAATAAAGGTTACTCTACGCAAACAAAATGGCCATATTTCAGCCAATTCAAATTCTGCTTTGGAATTAGCTACAGGTGATTATATAGTCTTTATGGATCACGATGATCTTCTTACACCTAACTGCCTTTTCGAATTTGTTAAGCACATCAACCAAAACCCAGAGGATGAAATTATCTATTCTGACGAGGATAAGATAGACGATCATGGCGTTTACAGTTCACCACATTTCAAACCCAACTGGGCACCCGATAATCTGCTTTCCCGTAACTATATGGGTCATGTCATTGTAATGACTAAGAAACTTGTAGACAAAGTAGGAGGATTTCGTATTGGTTATGAAGGCAGCCAGGATTACGATCTGCTCCTCCGCGCTACAGAATTGACCACCCATATCGGGCACATACCTAAAGTACTCTACCACTGGCGTATCCATGCACTGTCTGTTGCAGCCCCATCGGGCGATGCTAAACCATATGCCTATGTGGCCGCTCGTAATGCATTAAATGATGCCTTGGCAAGACGCAACACCCCTGGGCTGGCCGAAGATATTACCGATACACCCGGTGGATACAAAATAAAATACGAGTTAACGAAGCCTGGGAAGGTCAGCATCATCATTCCTACTAAGAATCATGCAGCACTTCTCGACAAGGCACTAAGTTCTATTATTGACCTTACAGAATATAAAAATTACGAGATCATACTGTTGAACAACAACAGCGATGCTCCTGATTTTTTTGAACTGGTAGAGCGCTATACGAAGGCATATGGCGATATTTTTAAGTGCTATGATGCCACGTTCCCG
>CANBQQ010000006.1 GCA_947371715.1 Flavipsychrobacter stenotrophus | reverse complement strand
TAAAACAAACTACTACACTTGCAGAAGTTGATAAGGTTTGTGTAGAGGCCTCAATGGAAAATTTTGTGGCTGTATGTGTACCGCCAAAGTATGTGCTGAACGCCAAAAAACTGCTCGACGGCTCACGAGTTAAAATAGCAACGGTTATTGGATTCCCCCTGGGATACAATGTTACTGATGTGAAGCTGAGAGAGATCGATGATGCTTTGAATATGGGAGCGGATGAAGTAGACATGGTGCATGACCTCTGTGCGTTGAAAAACAATAACTGGAAACTTCTGGAAGAAGAAATTGCCGCATGCCTTAAACCAGTACATGATGCCGGCAAAGTAATGAAGGTGATCTTGGAAACCGGCATACTTACAGACAGTGAAATTGTAAAATGCTGTCAGCTATATAGCAACTTCAAAATAGACTACATAAAGACATCTACCGGCTTTGCCGACATTGGCGCAACAGTGAATGCAATAAAGTTGATCAAAGCAAACATACCCGCTAAGATGGGAATAAAAGCTTCGGGAGGCATCAGAAATTACGCTTTTGCGAAAGAACTGATAGATGCGGGAGCAACACGCCTTGGCTGCTCATCCAGCTGGCAGATAATGAAAGAATTCAGGTTGGCAACAGGCGGGTAATTATACCATTGAATGATTTTGAAAAGCTATCTAATACTTAGATAGCTTTTCTTATTTTTAGTAGTAATTAATTGATGCTATTTATGAAGCAGGCCATTTTTCTTATTCTATTGCTACAATCTTGCCACCTTGCATTTTCTCAAAACACCGAAGATTATGCGGTGCAGTTAACAGCAACTGTGCAAACATCGCCTGCAAAAATCTCATTAAAGTGGAAACGCCTTTCTGACACAACTACCTATGCTATCTATAAGAAAAGCAAATCAGCCCTTTCATGGGGAACACCGATAACCTCGCTGCCCTCTACCGACAGTACCTATACCGACGCCGCAGTAATTGCCGATTCGGCATATGAATACCAGGTGATAGCAGACCACCACTCAGGCACCACCGCCTGGATAGCGAAAGGCTATATTTATGCAGCCGTTAGAAACCCTGCCATACACAATAGAGGCGCATTAATACTAATGGTAGACAGCACATTCACCGACTCTTGCCGGGCTGATATACATGAATTAATGAAAGACCTGAGCGGCGATGGCTGGCAAGTACTCAGGCATGACGTAGCCAGAACAATACCTGACACTGCAGTAAAAGCCTTGATCACTGCCGACTGCGCCGCTACTCCCAATGTAAAGTCTCTATTACTTCTTGGTCATGTTGCAGTGCCTTATAGTGGTGATCAAAACCCTGATGGTCACCCTGACCACCTGGGGGCATGGCCGGCGGATGCATACTATGCATATCTTTCAGACACATGGACCGACGTTTCTGTAAATGATATTTCAGCAGGCTATACAGCTAATCAGAATATACCGGGCGATGGCAAGTGGGACCAGGTAGGCTGGACATCAAGATCGGAGCTACAGGTAAGCCGCATAGACTTCTATGACATGCCTGCTTTCACCGCATCGGAGGTGCAGCTCATGCGCAGTTACCTGGCTAAAGACCACCGCTACAAAATGGACTCGCTCGACATCAGGCACAGGGGGCTTATCAGCGATAATTTCGGAGCAATGAGCGGGGAAGCGTTTGCTACCAGTGGCTGGCGCAATTTTGCACCGCTAATGGGCATAGATAGCTTTAGCGTGCTGCCTTTTATTCCATCGCTCAATACTGAGTCATTTCAGTGGGCCTATGGTTGCGGTCCGGGATGGTTCACAAGTGCCGGAGGCATTGGCACTACAACAGACTTTACCACCAACAATGTGAACGGAATCTTCACTATGCTATTCGGTAGCTACTTCGGCGACTGGAACGTGCAGAATAATTTTCTGCGCGCGCCACTTTGCGCTAATGTACCGGCACTCACCTGCTGCTGGGCAGGCAGACCCAACTGGTATTTCCACCACATGGCCTTGGGAGAAAATATCGGCTACTCTGCCTGGCAATCTCAAAACAACGATGGTAACCTGTATGGGCCGGCTAACATTTATGGCATACATCAATGGGTGCACATAGCATTAATGGGCGATCTTAGTTTAAGAACTGACTACATAAAACCTCCGACTAACATTGTTGTAACCCATACACTTAATCATGGAGCCAACATTAACTGGTCGCCATCTCCGGATGCAGCCGTAATTGGCTATTATGTGTACAGAGCAGATAGTGAATACGGTTACTACACAAAACGCTCACCCCTTCTAACCACTACAACCTTTAGTGATACCATTGGATATAATGGCTTGAAATACTACCAGGTGCGCCCTGTAAAATTGCAAAGCACTCCATCGGGCAATTATTATAACCTCGGCATTGGTATTGGTGATTCGGCTACTGTAAGTTTCCCACCAACATCCGTACCGGTAGAAATGCCAGAACTGAACTTTAATGTATTCCCCAATCCGGCAGGCAACTATATCAATGTTAGCGTCAACTCGGCAACACCGGCATCGGCAACTATCAGTATTGTTAGCATCACCGGTGCAGAGTATTATGTAGCAGTCAAACAACTACATGCCGGGCAAAATAGGTATTCGCTTCAGGTGAGTGATCTTTCCCCGGGAATGTATTTCGTGAAAATAAATTCCGGCGATAAAGTAGCAGTTGCAAAATGGTTGAAATTATAAACGCCAAAGAGTTAATAGAAACGGGCCGCATCAAATAATGCGGCCCGTTTCTATTTCTATTGTTTAGTGATCAGTTTATTTTACATCATCTGCAGTTGGGCCATACATACCCGGCACAGGTATATCCAGCAATCTAAGGTAAACACTTAGCTGCCCACGATGATGGTACAAATGGCTGTATCCGAGGCTTCTTAAAAAAGCAGCACGCGGCATATCGTATATCACGTGCTCTCCCCTACGTAGTATCCAGTTCCCTTGAAGATATTCGTCAGACGCGCTGCCCAGTGCTGTAACAGCTTCTTCCAATTTCTGGTCAAACACCGACAATAACTCTTCACTGCTCTCTGCCACAAATGGCTTCGCAGGCATGTTAACAAGATCCAATTCATTGCTGGTCACCATCATCGTTATCCAGGTAGGTATCTCTGCTATATGCGATGCCAGTCTACCAATTTTCATAGACTTTTCGTGTGGTTTCCAGTCGTTCTTTTCTGTTGGTACTCTTTCCAGCATCTTCCTGGTATTCGCAGATTCATGCTTCAGTTCTGCAATTAAAATTTGATTTAAAGCCATAGCAAAATGTATTTTTGTGAAGATAGTAAAAGTCTCCGTTCGTAGTTTCTTATAGGCTCAAAACACATATTTCAATGACCATAGCTCGTCTCATCAAACACCCTGCATTATCTATATTATTTGCGGCCTTACTAACCACATCATGTAAAAATGCAGAAAAGAAAATTGAAAGATCTGAACCACAAAAAAATGTAAGTAAAGTAACGCTTGCATTTTATAATTGCGAGAACCTGTTTGATACCCACCACCAACCGGGCAAACAGGACGAAGACTTTACTCCCGAAGGCAAGTACCATTATACACAAAGAATATTTGAACAAAAGTTACACAACATAGCCAGCGTTTTCCAGGCCATGAATAGTGAACATAACAATCTTGCTATTGCTGGTCTGGCAGAGGTAGAGAATGACAGAGTGTTGCAAGACTTATGCAGTCAACCCGAATTAGGTGATAAACATTTCAGGCATATCTGCCATGCAGGCCCCGACCCGAGGGGCATCAACGTAGGGTTCATTTACGATCCTTCATTATTCATTTTACTGAACGAAGAAATAGTACCTGTCATGTTCACGGGGACAGGACACAGATCACACGGAAGAGATATACTCCACATTTATGGCATCCTCGATGGCGACACCGTTCATGTGTTTGTCAATCACTGGACATCAAGAAGAAAAGGTGAAGACGAAAGTGAACGAAAAAGAGTGCAGGCGGCGCAGGCTAACAAAACTGCAATAGACGAATTAATGAGCGTTAACCCAAATACAAAAGTCATTGTTATGGGCGACTTCAACGACAACCCAACCGACAGGAGCATAGCAGAAGTACTTGCAGCAACCGACGACAAAAATAACACAAGCGCCTCTGCACTGTATAACCCATTTCAATCTATTTATAATTCAGGTGAGGGCACAGAAAAATATCGAAGCACCTGGAATCTCTTTGACCAGATCATCTTATCCGGGTCTTTCTTAAGCAACAATGCACATCACCTTTATTACAATAGTGCAGAGATCTATCGTCCCGCGTTTATAATGGAAAGCAAAAAACAAAACGATGCCCCTAAAAGGTCATTTACCGGCAGCAGGTGGATGAATGGCTACAGCGATCATTTTCCCGTTTTAGTTGAGCTATCTAAATAGCCCGGAATATTAAACGAGTGCTTTTCAACATATAATGCACCGACAATAATAATATTCGTGTATAAATACCTTAATGGCCGATAACCATTGGCGTAATCCTCCCATTTGCCAAATAAAGAATGAGCATCACTAACAACAGTATTTTAATTACTTTAGTTGTGAAAACAAACCCAGAGGAAATTCCGCTATGAAGATCATCTGGTATTCTAGCAAACTAACCACACCAAATGAAAAAATACGCCCTGCCCCACAATATATGGAGGCTCACCTACACTGCATTTTTATGCACACTTTTATGCACGGTAAATTGCTATAAGGGATTAGCGCAGAAACTTGATAGTCTTAAAGCTGTTCTGTTAGAGTTCAAGAATAATGACACTACCACCGTCAATATAATGTTGGAAATGACCAACAGTTATCGCGACATTAGCCCGGACTCTACAGAGATTGTTGCCAGGAGAGCATTGGCAATAGCTCAAAAAAATGAATATGCAATGGGCATAGGCAAGAGTTACTATATGATAGGTGTTGCCCACACCATGCGCAATCAATATGACTCATCGATCTCTTACTATGAAAAGGCCCTGGTAGTATTCCATAAGGCGGGGCTAACGGATAAGGAATGCATGGCGCTGTACAACATAAATGTATCGTACTATCGTATGCGCGACTTAGATAAGGCGCTGGCTACACTACAAAAAGATTCTGCGATAGCCGACCAAAACAATAACTATGAACGTGGAGGAAGAGCTATGCTGGCAATGGGTGATATCTATCGCGATAAAGGACAGTATGCAGATGCGATTGGGTGCTATCTAAAAGCACTTAGTATTTATGAAAAATACAAGGTCACAACAGGCATAAGCGAATCATATAGGGATATAGCCGACATTTATTCCCTTATTGGCAATCGGCAAAAAGCTAAAGAATACATTACTAAGGCAAGTGCGCTATACCAACCGATAGGAGATATCCAGGGAATTATTGTGAACTATACTTCTGTTGCTTCGGTATATGGTCAGCTACAGGACTATAAAAACTCATTATACTATTATCAGAAAGCCCTGCATCTTGCCGACTCTATTCAGAATCACTACTGGTTGGGCAGTTGTCTCATCAATGTTGGAGAAAACTACCTGGCAACTGGAAACCTTGACACGGCACTATCTTCGTTCACAAAGGGGTTGGAACAATGCGTTATAACTCACGATGAAGTGGGCGCGGCATTTGCCAGAAGAGGAATCGGCAATGTACTCATCAAAAAAGGACTACCCAAAGATGGCATTCCGCACCTGCTGGAAGCTATAGAAGTGATGAAGGCGGCAGGCATCAAGCGGGAAATTTCAGAGATCAGCAATATGCTCAGCAGAGCATATGAACAAACCGGTAATATAGGTGAAGCACTTAGGTATGCGCGCATTACCTATGCCTATAACGATACGCTTTATGGTGAGAACAACGACAAGCACATGCAGGAAGTTCAGTTTGACTATGAACTGAAGAAAAAACAAGGCGAGATAGAACTACTTCAGAAGGATAGAATTATTAAGCAGGCAAAACTTGAAAAACAGCGGGCAACACAATGGGGACTAATCTCAGGAATCGGGCTATTGGCACTTGTGGTCAGCCTGCTTTACGTGAGTAGAAAAAGAGAAAAGAAAAACAAAGAAATGAGTATGGCCCAAACTGCCGAAATTCAGAAGCAGACTACTATGCTCGAAGAATTGAATCAGTATAAAGACAAAACTTTTTCTGTCCTGTCTCATGATCTGCGTGGACCTATGAACGCCTTCAGCAGTGCAATGGATATGCTTGATGAAGACGAACTGTCAGTAGATGAATTTATGGCGTTAAAGCCGGAAATAAATAAGCAGATCAACTCACTAAATCTACTGCTCGACAATCTTTTAAACTGGTCGAAAAGTCATATGCAGGGAGAAAAATCAATTGTAACGCAAACTATCGACATCAGTAAGATAGCAGTTGACAACATTTCATTGGTGCAGGGCACGGCTGCCAAAAAGATGGTTACCATTCACAACAATATCCCGGAACATACCACTGCACTTGCTGATAGGGGACAGATTGATGTAGTAATTAGAAACCTGATAAATAATGCAATTAAGTTTACCGGCGAACGGGGAAGAATAACGTTATCCGCCCAGGTAAATGCTACCGATGTTTCTATATCCGTATCCGACACCGGCGTAGGTATGACCCAACCGCAACTGGATAAGTTATTTAAAGTCGTGACCAACAACAGCACTTACGGCACTGGTGGCGAGAAAGGTATTGGTTTGGGACTATTGCTCTGTTATGAATTTATAAAAGCCAATAAAGGCAATATTACGGCAACAAGCGAGCCAGGCAAGGGAAGCACCTTTACGATAACTTTACCTAAACAAGCCGTGTAAACGCAGTACCGGTGAGAATTATCGCGAAAACCAACGGATTATTCACAATGGTTAGTAAATTTACAGCGTACCCTTTGCAACTCACAATATGGCACTATTCTCACAATTAGGTAATTACAGAAATGCCGGATTATTCATTATGCGCACCGGCATTGGTGCCATGATGATCTTTCACGGCTTACCCAAAATTGCCCACCCTGAAAAATGGGCCGGTTTAGGTGAAGCCATGGGATCACTACACATTCATTTCTGGCCTACATTCTGGGGCTTTGTTGCCGCACTTACTGAAACCGTTGGCGGCTTGTTTTCTATACTTGGCCTGTGGTTCAGGTTGGTAAGCTTGTTCATGATCTTCCTGTTTATGGTCGCTAGCCTCCATCATTTCAATACAGGCGGCGATCTGGGCGAAGCGTCGCATGCCATTGAACTGGGCTTTGTTTACATTGGCTTTTTGTTCCTGGGTCCTGGCAAGTTTTCTGTGGATAAGGGATAGAAGTTATTGAACATTAGTAAAACCTGATAATTATTCACAAATCGGATTTCACAATTTATTAAGACAAATACACCTGTTTAGCCAACGCATATTTAAAACTGAATGTATTTTTCGTTTCATTTAGGTTTAATTTTGCGCCCATGGCAAAAATTCTCATAGCATTCTTCATGATATTAGGAATAGCTTTTCTTGGCTATTACTACAAGGTAAATCATGATGTGCATAACGAACGTAAATTATCAGCACTCCCAGTTATTGAAGGCGACCGCAATCATCATGTCGGGCCGTTTTCATTCACCAATCAGGACGGAAAGGTGATCACCAATGCGGATGTAAAAGGAAAAGTGTGCGTGGTTTCCTACTTCTTCGCAACCTGCAAAGGCATATGCCCACGTATGAACGAGAACATGACACAGATATACAAAGCATATCGGGGCAATAAAGATGTGATCATATTATCGCACACTGTAGATCCCAAGAAAGATACAGTAGCTGCTTTAAAGGCATACAGCCTGCGCTTCGATGCAGACCCCACTCAATGGATGTTCCTTACTGGCAGCAAAAAGGAATTATACGACATGGCTCGATATAGCTACTTGATCAATGCTAAAGAAGATACCGTTGGCGTAAATATTGAAAACGACTTTATTCACGATGAGCATTATTCGCTTGTAGATCGTCATGGACGTATTCGCGGCTTTTATAACGGGCTCGAACAAAGCGACATAAAGAAACTCACGGAAGACATTAAGTCTTTGCTACAGGAAACAGACTAAAAACTGGTTTAATAATTTGAAAGAGTGAATGCCAAAAGTATTCACTCTTTTTTTAATGATGTAACGTCAACCCCATCAATAACCATCCTACCACAATAAGCGGAGAAGGTATCTTACTAAAATAAAGCAGGCAGAAGGTGATGGCGACCACTACAAGATTGCTCCATTCAAATTGGATAGACTGGAACAATACAATACCCGATGCCCATATGATACCCACAATGGCAGCATTAATGCCCTCCAATGCCCTGAATATGATCACATGATGTTTAAGGTTCTCATAGATCGGAAAAAAGAAGAACAGCAACAATGTACTCGGTAGGAAAACTGCCGTTGTGGCAACTATACAGCCTATCATCTGCCACATAGGCCCGTCGCCGCTCATAGCTATACCACCCACATAGGAGCAAACAGAGAATACCGGACCCGGCACCGCTTGAACCATACCAAAGCCTGTTAATAACTGCTCTGCCGACAGTACTGTAGAAGCATGATGCTGTATCGGCATACTCACAAACTGGTAATACATCATGGGTAGCAAAGCCTGTCCGCCACCAAACACAATAGCACCGAAACGATAAAAATTCTCGAACAGGTTATAAATACGTCCATGACTCCACCCCTGACTCCTCGATAGTTCACTCACCACCCCTGCACCTACAAAAAGTAGCGCGAATAGCCACAAATTGATCCAGTTGATCCTCTTTGGCTTTTGCTGAGACCCCGGGATACGCTTATTACTGAAGTTACTTAGTGTACCAGAAACAAGTAGCAAACACGGGAATACCCATGGAGAACGGAACAAGACCGTAGCTAGAATACTACCAATCATTATAGAAGTGGTCGCTACGTGTTTGATACTGCTGCCCATCATTCGCGCAGCTGCATAGCACACAAACCCAACTGACATGGGCTGTATATAGGCAAACAGATCTGTAGGGATATTTTTGTGCCCGTGAATAGCACCCGGGGTAAAAAAGTAGATCAAAAAAGAAAACAAACCCATGATGAGTGCCGCAGGGAACACCCACAACAACAAAGTGATACACGCCAGTGGAATACCCCCCCTTTTCATTGCTATCAATGTCACCGTTTGGGTAGACGATGGCCCCGGCAACATCTGGCAAAACGCATTATATTCAAGTAATTCATTCTCCGTAACATCTTTACGCTTTTGCACAAATGTTTTTACCATCATACCCATATGCCCCTGAGGTCCGCCAAAAGCAGTGAAGGAGTATATAAATACTGATTTTAAAAACGGTACATGGCGCAACAGCATAGATGCCGGAAATTTGGAATGAAGATAATTACAAAAAGTGGTAACCTAGTTATTACTGTCCTCAAATATGCACCGGCCAGACCAATTGATACGCATTCATTTGTACCTTTTTACAATGATCCTCATCAGTCGTACGATGAAAATGCAATAACCTCCATTAAAAATGATGAATTTTCACTTCTTCCGCTTTTAACTTTCCATTTTAAATACTTATCTTGCAGCCGAAAATCGAACAATATGAACCACTTGATGCTCAGTGCATTTTACGATAATGTTAATAAGAATGTAGGTCCTACTCTCATGTGGGTATTCTCTATCCTTATGACCATAGAATTAGTTTACGTAATGGTAAAGTATCTCGGTTCAGGAGATAAAAAGTAATTGTCTTGTCCGCATCAACCACGCATATTGCTCATATCCGCCAGGATTACACGCTGGCAGCACTAGACGAAAGCATAACAGGTAATGATCCTTTAGCTTTTTTCCACAGGTGGTTTGATGAAGCGCAAACAGCACAGATTTCTGAAGTAAATGCCATGACACTGGCAACCGTAAGCGCAGAGGGCAAGCCCCATGCGCGTATTGTGTTGCTCAAAGGTGTAGAACATAACGGCTTTATCTTTTTCACCAACTACGATAGCAATAAAGGCCGACAGATAGCGTCGCACGACAGTGCTGCATTGCTATTCTTCTGGAAAGAACTGGAAAGACAAGTACGTGTAGAAGGTAAGATCAGGAAAATATCTGAAGAAGAAAGCGATCAATATTTCCACTCTCGCCCTACAGGTAGCCGTATCGGTGCCTGGTCATCTCCGCAAAGTCAGGTAATATCCGACCGTTCGGTGCTCGACAAAAACTATCAGGATTACGAAGCAAAATTTGCTGACACTACCATTCCACGACCTCCTCATTGGGGTGGATACATTGTAGAGCCGACACAAATTGAATTCTGGCAAGGCCGCAGCAGTCGTATGCACGACCGTATACTCTTCACCCGGTCTGATAATGAAACATGGGAAAAAGCAAGATTAGCTCCATAATCTCAAACACCTCAATAGCGCCTCCTCTCAATTATTGATGCTGAAGGCATCACATGTCTATAGTAAAGTCGGTATATAATAAGACGATGCCGAAGGTATCGCACGTTTGTATAAGCGAACTACGTTTCTACAATGCACTCGATCGCAAGATTTAGCGTAGCGCTCTTGTGATCGCATAAGTAAACGGGCATCTCTCCTGAACAGCAACCATGTGCGTTACAAACTCTTCACCACACAATTCTTAATAAAGCTATCGGTCAGTGTAGCCCCGCCAGACAATTCTGCCTGATATGCACCATTACCCATTTTACTATTTACTAGTATTTCTGAAGAAGACCTTTTGAACCAGGTAATAAAATTCAGCGCGTCCTCGTAAGTAGCAAACAGCAGCACATTCTGGCCTGTTGGCCCGTTAAGTTCAAGGTTATTCCTGCTGTCGGTTATCATCCACAACTTCGGCGTTAATTGTCCCTTTGTTATGATAGATATGTCACTGGTTGTAGCCTTACCCTTCACTACTTCTATTTCATCATCAGCCTCGCTTATGGTATTGTCTCCCTCTATCACATGCCTCACTACAGCCTCATAACTGCATGAGAATAACTCATCCTTTGCAAGATCAGGATACACACACCGTTGCTGCGAGATGACGACATCATTTGGTTTTACTGTCGTCTTATCGCGATTGTACAAACCGTTAAATACATAAACCTCCTTAGTTGAAGTAGCACCTTTATATTCAAAAGCCACATCAGCACTAAGACTACCCACCAGATCGTTGTTACCTTTAGATTCTTCCAACAGATTCAATGCACCTGCTGTAATGCCCGATGATAATACCACAGACTTGTTATCTGCAGTCAGCTTGTTGCATGACAATATCTTTATCTCAGAGCCTGTTGAAGGAGCTATAGAAATAGTCACTTTCATTATCCTGTCCGCAGGGTTCATCCTAAGGTTATCTACCGAAAAAGACAGCTTCCTGTTAAAGCGGGTCATATCCCTCAGCTTTACCTCCCTTGTGCCTGGTATGATATCTTCAGACAGCTTCGCCAACAGTTCTTCTGATGTCTTCTCATTATCTGCTATTGATTCTATCAGTTGCTTCTGTCCTTCTCCTGAAAGCGAAAAGATGTTCTTCCCCTGTTCTACCTTTACTTTCTCGCTGCCACCTCCACCATGTGCGTATCCGCTAACGCCTACAAAATACTTTATACTGTCCTTTGCAGGCACATAATTGCGGGTAGCATAGCTCTTATATCTCTTAGGCAGTTTCTGAGTAGGAAAACATGATGTCACTAAAAACGGCATCCCCAATAATACGCACACTGATATATACTTTGACATAAGTTCGTTTTGTCTAAAATAAGAAATTACAATCGAATTATCAATATCACTTTACCGCTACACCAGTCACCACCCACGTCTTCGTACTCTTATACAATGACTCCATCAGGTTAGCGTTTGGATCATATACGGTGCTTTGGTTGCCACTACCGCCAAACTGCATCCCCATACCCATTCCACCGATCCCTATCGATGGCCTGAAACCTCCGCTTCTACCCCTTCCTCTTACTGTCCGAGTAGCTTGACCGTCGGGCCTCTTTGATCCTGTTGTTTCAAAACAAATAGCTATCGTCCTGTTCTTATCTGTTCTGTCTATTTTAGACTTAAAGTAAAATGCTTTGAAAGGGATCTTCGCTTCCCATATCAGTTCATTATCCTGATCCATGTCAATACGGACCACTATGCCACATGAGTTCTCGGCCTTTACCGGAAATTGAAGATTGCACCCCTTAAAACCCTGGAGCGAATATTCGTCAGCAGCAGCGATCGCCTTCTTTACGTTCTGTTGCATCTCTATTATTCTCTTTTGCACTGCCTCCTGAGGTCCGGGGTCTGGTTCATTTTGCTCCCGGCTGTAAGAACCATCCTTTGCATGTTGCCTGTTTTTATAATTGGCAGGTATCGGAAAGTTAATTGCGGTTACCTCATCTTGTTTACCAGTCTTATCTACCCACACCGTCAATCCCCCTTCCAGAATCTTCAACTGAGTTGCTGCATCACCTGTCTGCACTGTTATGTAGAGATTCTCGCTATCATTAGTCACCGAGTACCCCAGCATGGCATCTTCATCATAATAAGGATAAGGTATCTTCCAGTCCCCACTGCTGCCATCAATTATTATTGGTTGCTCCTGCCACACTCCCGGCACCTTCTTAGCACCTTTGTTCTTTGCCACCACATCAACAGATATCAATGATAGAACAACCAACAAAATAGCAGTACCAAAAACCTTTTTCATCATAAGTATTTTACAAATCAAATATACAGTTCTCCCACTAACCAATTTGTTATAATCCACCAATCAACAATGAACTATTTACTTAGAACTACCTGCTGTCGATCTTTAAGTCCGAATGTCATTATGGGGAAGTCGCTTGTCATCCTGAGGCTCTCGAAGGACGAACCACGACATTCGCAGGGACCGAACCTCTTTGAGACGCACTAATAACACACTCTCCTCCTTTTTTCAAGGAGGAGTACCCGCCTTTTCGGCGGGGGAGGTGGTTACCGCATCGGGACGTACTCTCTTTATAACACATCAACCCTTCCGCTCTTCGCTCTCTTTCCCGCTCTCAAAAAAAAGGCCGGCATTGCTGCCGGCCTTTCAACGCTTAAATTTTAGGTTCTTCGCCCTTCTTCTTCTCACTCATCATTTCCATCAGCTTCAAGCCCATCAGTCCATTCATCGGACCATCGGAACCATTGCTACCACTGATCATAATATCAGGTATCACCTTTATGTTCTTTGCACCTATCTCTTCGGTGATCTTATAACGGGTAAAGTTATCTCCACCCATTGCACTCACCTGCAGTTCGTATGCTTCTGCGGTACTCTTACCAATAGCCAGTATCTTCTCTGCTTCGGCATTACCGGTTTTGGATATCCTTTCCGCTTCTGCAGATGCATTCAACTTGGTAGCCTCTGCTTGAGCACCTGCTCTCAACTTTGTTGCCTCTGCTTCCGCATTAGCACGCATCTTGGTGGCTTCTGCTTCTGCGTTTACCTGCAGCTTCAGACTGGTCGCATCACCTTCTGCTTTCTTAACCACTGAATCAGCTGTACGCTGAGATATTTCCACACTCTGTTGTGCCTTTACTATCTCGCGCTGCATATCTGCGATAGCTGTTTCCTTTTCCATACCCTGCCTTCTTTCCTGGGCCATACGCTGTGTCTCGTAGGTCTTCTCTTCTTCCTGCGCTATCTTACGGTCAGTAAGCGTCTTCATCAATGCTTCAGGAGGAACAATATCACCTATCAATGTATCCACAGCATTCACATTATACTCTTCCAATACCGTTCTTATATGTGCCCGTGCAGATTCTTGTCTTTCCTTACGTGTAGTCAAGAAAGAGATCACATCACTGTCCTGCGCTGAGTTACGGAAGTAGTTACCAATCGTTGGTTCCAGCACCTGAGATACCAGGTTGTTCATACTACCAAACCTTGCTATCACTTTTGGTGCATCATTGGCCGGAACGTGTATGATCTGCGCTACGTCAAGGTTGAACGGGAAACCGTCCTTTGAACGCACTGTAATCGTAGACAGGTTCTTGTCCAACGCATGCGCTTCACTGCGGGCATTGGCCCAGTTAAGCACCAGGTTGGTTGTTGGCACCAGTTCCACCTTCATGGCGTAACGGTTGATCGGGTATTTACCAGGACCCAGCGGTTCCATCCATACACCTCTGTGTCCCTTGGTTACTATATTACCATGCTTAAAGGTAGTACCTGTCTGGTCTTCACCATCTTCACCAATGTAGCTGATGCATACACCCACATGGCCAATTGGCACTTCGGTCATATAGCTCTCTTCTATCTGCACAGCCCATGTATTGATGTAGTAAGAACCTGCAAGTATCACTTGCGGCTGCAAACCACGGCAACCACCATTCTTAAGGAAACTATCAATGTCCTGGAAGTTATTGTGGCCATCCACCATGGTACCCGCTATCTGGCCTTGCGCCAGTGGCTCACCATCAAGTGTGGTCACTATACCCACCATGCTCTCCCTTATCACTGTTTGTCCTACCATGGTTATCTCAAACAAGTAAGTGTTGATACGGTAAGAACCGGCAGTAATAAAAGCAGTCTGCCTACCTCTCTGGCCACCATTATCCAAAAAAGCTTGTGCGTCCTGGAAGTTATCGCAATCTACTTTACGGCTAAGTATGCGACCTGTAGGTATTTCTTCACCGTCTCTTGCCAGCACCATACCAATATGGCCTTCAGGAATAACAGTGAACACAGATAGTTCTACGCTATACTGCCATGGCCACATGAACCAGTACAGACCGGGAGCTAAAGTTTTAGCCTGAAAACCCGCTTCGCCCTTGGTTGCTATGATCCTGCCGTCGGGCAAACGATTCGAGCTCGATAATGTAAATTTCTTCGTAACCAGTCCTATACTGCTCTCTGGTATGATGATCATACCAAAGAATACACGAAGAATGATCTTGTATAAAATAAGTGCAATGATGCACAGAATGATCCAGCCGTAACCGGACATAAAACCACTGAAAGTCATAATTGTAAGTTTGTATGTGTGAAAAATAATAAAACAATGTCATATCCCCTATTCGGGAGATCAATTAAGATGGCTGAACGGTAGCATGCCATCTATGCCATAGCGGCACTTGGTGGGTGTACCATTTTCTTGTGGTTCACCATATTTTCTTTGATCTGAAAAGGAAGTACGTTTATCTTGGCACGTATCCTATAGAAGAAGAGTGGAGAAAAAGTGACAGGCAATTGAGCAATAAAGAGTACATCAGCACTCATAGTTTGGTGTCATTTAAATTGACGATGTAAAATTACAAAGGCTACATTATTCTCATAACTATTTTCTGTCTTTAACAATACATTAGGTATTACGCTATCTTTAGTAAGGCGATTATCTGTTCAAATAATCGGCCGTTGCAAGCGCACTGTTACTAAACTCCTTTATGCCTGTTATTTCAAATATCACTAACTCTTTCAAGTGATCTGGGAATGAAAATGGTTGCGCAATATCTTCCAACTCCACCTCCATGATCACCAGTTGTATATGATGAAAGCTATCTACTTCAAATCGCAGGCCTTCATGCTGAAACACTGATCGGGTCTTGCTTATACCCTTAGTAGCAATACCGCAATCATTAAGAAATTCTTCTTCAGCTATCACATACTCTTCTTCCTCATTTACACCACTGGCAATAGTTGTTTTGCGGGTCTTATAATAGACTACGTCATCCCCACCCTGCTGCCGCCTGTACCGCCAACCATTGTTAGAATATTTCTGAAAGATGCAATACTCCTCATGTGGCGTCGCATCAGGCTTACTCCTCAATATAAACCTACGCTCTATCTCAATTCCGTTATTATTCATCGCGTCGTAATTTACAACTTCCTGCTATAATGATGATTTCCTAAATTCCCATAAATTCGCTCTATGAATATCGAAGAAATAAGAGAATATGCACTCGCCAAACCAGACACTGAAGAAGGTATGCCATTCGGTAACGATACGCTGGTATTTAAAGTAAATGGAAAGATATTCCTTCTCATGGGTCTCGATGAACAGCCGCTTCAATTCAACGTTAAATGCGACCCTGATCGGGCAATTGAACTCCGCGAACAACACGCTTCTATCATCCCCGGCTATCACATGAACAAGAAACATTGGAACAGTGTAATTGTAGACGGATCACTTACCAACAAACAATTAAAAGAACAGATCGACCACTCCTACTCACTCATAGCACCAAAGAAAAAGAAATAATCAAAAATCAATTAAACATCAAATCGGCATCTGCATGTTATGCCCCCGTAGGTGGTCACCGCTTTGCAACAACAATATCCACTTTCATTTGCGAGCCGTAGATTGGCATCCAATTATAGCTATACCCATTAGTACTTTAGATTTTATACAACCGTAATGATGCTGAAGGCATCAGATGTCTATAGTAAATTTAGATAGTAATTATACACGATGCCGAAGGTATCGGATGTTTGTATATGCACACTTTATTAACTTCTCATAATACGTGCACAGTAAGTACTATTACACGTCACTTCCTTATCGCTCCACTAATTGATCTTACTACCAACACCAACAATATACCCGTACTCACCGCCAATGCAGCCCATACAGGCAACCCCGGCAGGGCATGCAACACCAACCCTTGCGCCTTCGCCATATCAGCACACAAATACTGAACAACCAAAGTTGCTCCGGCACTGAAGATTACCACTACTAATACCAATGGTACAAACCGCTTTACCATAAAGCCACTCAGGTAACCGGGACTATATCCTATCTCTTTAAGCAACGTCAGCGACTGATGCGCCTTAGCTATCGTCAATTCAATGAACAACACAAACACCAATGTACCTATAGCCATCAGCAGTATAGCCAGTACACCCGTTGCGCTGGCCACCACCTCTACTATGGCACGTACCCTGCTCCACCTTAGGTTCTGCGAATTGGTTGTATAGTTCTTCCTTTGTATGAACTCTGTAAACTTTATATCAGAAGGATCCTTTGTCTTCAATATCAACTGAGATGGAGCAACTCCGCTACCCTGCTTACCATACTTTTGATTACCATAATCAATAAATGCTTGTGGCACCATTACCGACCCAATCCTATCCGAAAAACCCACTACATGCGCAGTGTAAGTCTCTGCCATATCAGGCGGACCGGCCTTTACATTCAATGCCAGCGACTTTACCGACGACTCCGATAACTGCGGAAGTCCCTGGCTCGGGGCAAATACATAATTATACAGATCCAGAAATTGAGAAGACATTATGATCGGCAGATCTCTGCTGCCCGGCTGCCAGTCCCAGTCGGCCGGCTTGCTATCGAGGAAGCTATCTGGCACACTCTCCAGCGGCAGATCAGTTGCAAACCCCATATCACCACCCATCATTGCATAAACAGGAAAGTGGTTAGATACTATCGCTCCAACCGATTGCACCTGTGGGGCCTTGTTTACAGAGTCAATATCAGCAGGTGTAAACAACGTTGCACCGCGTTGGCCCATATTACTATTGGTTACCTTCTTCCCTATTATCAGGAATGTACTGCCTAGGCTATCATTCTCAGTCTTACCATACAGCAGCTCATTAAAGTTCCACCATATCAACACAGACAATAGCAGCAATGTATTACCAACAAACAGGGCTATCATAGCAGCCCATAAGCGGCCTTTACCATTGTTGCGTAACAGCAATTTTCTGAGCAACATGTTTCTGTTCTTATCACTCATAGCACTATTGTTTGAGTGTAAGGAAAGAAATTATTGTCATCAAGATCGGCCAATATCATCCCCGCGCTATTTTGCTTTACAACCTCACTTATTAGCTTTGCCGCCTTAGCAATATTCACGTGGTCCAGGTGACTAAACGGCTCATCCATTAGCAACCACTTAAATGGTTGCAGTAGCGCCCTTATTATCGCCACCCGCTGCTGTTCACCATAGGACAACGTACGAGCCAATGACTGGCGCTTATCGGCCACTCCCAGCTCATCCATCCAGTTGGTAACCTGCTGTTCTGTAATGGTATTTGTAAGTCTTCTTTTTATATCAAGGTTCTCCCATGCCGTCAACTCAGGAAATAAGCGCATGTCCTGAAAGATTACACTCACATCCTTTGTGCGTAACTGAGCTATTTCCGAAGCACCCGCACGCTTCATCTCCAGGTTATCCCATTTCACCATTCCTTCATAGTCATCACGCATGCCATACAACATATGTATTAGCGTCGTCTTCCCTGTTCCCGATGGTGCCTTAATAAATACATGGTCCGCCTCACTGAGCACAAGATCGCCCCTCCAGACACCCGACGCACGACCGGCAACTTTCTCTCTTAGTGGTAATGGAATAAGCTGATGAAGTGACAACTGCATATGACCAACAAATTTAGATGGTTTGACAATACAAAGCATGCAAAAACCAGTGCCAGTAAATATCACATTGTATTCGCTGTGGTAGAGACGCAGAATTGCGTCTCCATCCAACAGATCTGCACATTGATAGAATCGTCCCGCTCTCAAAACAAAAAAAGCGGGATGTCCTAAAACATCCCGCTTCAATCTTTATGAACATTGATCTTATTTCAGACCAAATGCTTTCTTTACCTTAGTTACATAGTCTAGCTTCTCCCATGTAAACAATTCAACCTTTACTTTCTTCACCTTACCATCAGCAGCTTTAAACTCCTTGGTAACAGTTTCAGACTTACGACCCATGTGGCCATAAGCAGCACACTCGCTATACATTGGCTGGCGCAGTTTCAAACGCTCTTCAATAAAGTAAGGACGCATGTCAAACACTTCCTGTACAATAGTGCTTATCTGACCATCAGTCAACTTCAGTTTGGAAGTACCCTTAGTATCTACAAAAATACTTGTTGGCTTAGCTACACCTATCGCATAAGATACCTGAACCAGTACTTCGTCGCAAACTCCTGCTGCAACAAGGTTCTTAGCTATGTGACGGGTTGCATATGCTGCAGACCTATCTACCTTGCTGGGATCTTTACCGGAGAATGCACCACCACCGTGAGCACCCTTACCGCCATAAGTATCAACTATGATCTTACGGCCTGTAAGGCCTGTATCACCATGAGGACCACCTATCACAAACTTACCTGTAGGGTTAATGTGATACTTGATCTTATCATTGAAGAAATGCTTGTACTGAGGATAGCTCTTGATAACACGTGGTATCAGGATGGTCTTAACATCCTTAGTGATGCGATCCTGCATCGCTTTCTCTTCAGCAAAATCATCATGCTGTGTAGAGATCACGATAGCATCAATACGCACTGGCTTGTTATCATCACCATATTCCAGAGTTACCTGGCTCTTTGCATCCGGACGCAGATACTTCATCTGCTTGCCTTCACGACGGATAGCTGATAATTGCAGCAACAGGTTATGCGCCAGATCCAATGCCAATGGCATATAGTTATCAGTTTCGTTAGTTGCATAACCAAACATCATACCCTGGTCACCTGCGCCCTGATCTTCCTTATTCTTACGCTCTACACCTTGGTTAATATCAGGAGACTGCTCATGAATTGCAGAAAGTACACCGCATGAATTAGCTTCAAACATATACTCACTCTTGGTATAGCCTATCTTAGCTATTACCTCACGTGCTATCGACTGTACATCTATGTAGGTCTTACACTTTACTTCTCCTGCCAATATTACCTGGCCGGTAGTAACTAGTGTTTCACATGCAATTTTAGACTCAGAGTCCCATGCAAGAAAATTATCAACAAGCGCGTCAGATATCTGGTCCGCTACTTTATCCGGATGTCCTTCAGACACCGATTCTGATGTAAAAAGATATGGCATTAGTAATAGAAAAATTTAATGATTAATATAATTTACTCTACTGTTACTGATTTTGCTAAGTTACGCGGCTGGTCTACATTACAACCTCTCATGATAGCTATATGATAAGCCAACAGTTGAAGCGGCACAATAGTGATCAGCGGTGAAAGTATTTCTTCGGTCTCCGGCACTTCAATTACGTGATCAGCCAGTTCAGCTATCTGCGTATCACCCTTCAACACTACTGCTATTATCTTTCCTTTACGTGCCTTTACTTCCTGCACGTTAGATACTATCTTCTCATACGCACTCTTATTGGTTGCGAGGAATACCACCGGCATGTTCTCATCAATAAGTGCTATCGGGCCGTGCTTCATTTCTGCAGCAGGGTATCCTTCAGCGTGTATGTAAGAAATTTCCTTCAGCTTCAACGCACCTTCCAGTGCTACAGGGAAGTTGTAACCGCGACCGAGGTACAGGAAGTTGTTAGCATCCTTATAGATCGATGCTATTTCCTTTATCTGGTCATTCAGCAACAATGTTTCCTCTATCTTCTTAGAAATGTTCTCCAGTTCATAGAGTATCTCCCTCATTTTTGATGTTGGAATAGTACCCTTTACCTGCGCTATCTGCAACGCTATAAGCGTGATGATAGAAACCTGCGTAGAGAATGCCTTTGTTGATGCAACACCAATTTCCGGACCGGCGTGCGTATATGATCCAGCATGCGATGCACGGGCTATTGAAGACCCGATAACATTGCAAATACCGTAGATCAATGCCTGCCTTTCCTTAGCCAACTCTATCGCCGCAAGTGTATCAGCGGTTTCTCCCGACTGAGAGATAGCTATAACTACGTCATTATCCCTGATGATAGGATTACGATAACGGAACTCTGACGCATATTCTACTTCTACAGGTATACGTGCCAGATCTTCCAGCAAATATTCACCGATCATACCTGAATGCCACGATGTACCACATGCTGTAATGATAAAGCGTTCTGCCTTATCAATACGGTTGATGTACTCATCAAGACCACCTAGCTTTATCCAGCCCTGAGAAGCATTCATACGGCCACGAAGTGAATCTTCTATTGCCTTTGGCTGCTCGTAGATCTCCTTAAGCATGAAGTGCTCGAAATTACCCTTCTCGATCATTTCAAGCGAAAACTCCAGCTTTTGTATAGCATGAGATTTTTCTACATTACCCAACGTACGGATCGAATAAGTTCCGTCACGGTTGATCACGGCGAACTCCTGATCATCCAGGTACACCACATTCTTGGTATACTCGATAATAGATGATGCATCAGACCCAATGAAAAACTCATCTTCACCAATACCCATTACCAACGGACTACCCTTACGTGCAGCTACCAGTTGATCGGGGTTATTAACGTTCAACACCACTATTGCGTAGGCACCCACAACCTCATTCAGGGCTATGCGCACTGCATTGTCAAGAGTGGTATTTTCAGTTTTCTTTACTTCTTCTATCAGGTTCACTAATACTTCCGTATCAGTATCAGAATGGAAAACATAGCCTCTGCGCTCCAATTCTGCCTTTATCGATCCGTAATTCTCTATGATACCGTTATGTATAATAGCCAATTCGCCCGACTGAGACAAGTGAGGATGTGCATTGCGGTCATTAGGTTCGCCATGGGTTGCCCACCTGGTATGCCCTATGCCTATAGTAGCCCCTATTCTGTTAGGGTCTACTACCTTTTCCAATTCTATTACCTTACCTGCTTTCTTAAATACGGTCATGTCTCCATTGAGCAACGCAACACCTGCGCTGTCATAACCCCGATACTCCAGCCTCTTAAGGCCTTTTATCAGGATGGGAAATGCCTGTCTGTTACCGATGTAACCTACTATGCCACACATGGGTTATTTTTTTAGAGATGAATGTACAACAATTAGCTTTGCCTTGTATCTGTAATCACTATAATTTCCTCCGGCAGCTAATAACCGGTAGGCGCCGTACAATACCTGTGTACCTCTTATGTGGTAGTGAAGCGTATCGTTTCCTGCCGCTATACTGGAAATTACTTCTCTTGGTATGCCTATCGTATACGTTGTAATACCTGTCGATCCATAATTTATAGTGTGCGGAGTTCCGTCCAGTACACTATATACCGATGTAGTACTTAGCGGGAATCTGTCCAGCACTGTATATTCTCCACCTGCAGTTGACCCTGCCGGATAAACACCATTACCTACACCAACAGGATATATCTGGTCTCCCGGAAACAACTTTGCCGGATTCAAAGGTGCAATAAGTGATAGCTGTATCTCTGCTTTATTGATCACAACACCTTTAGGTATTTTGCTCAGCAGGCCATACACTTTAAGGTCTATCGAAGCACCAGGCTGGTTCTGTATAGCTACGATCGAATCATTTGCTTGCGTAGAATTAAACAAACTGTTTATTGGGTAGCGGCTGTACGACTTTGTTACATTATTGAAATGCGCACATACCGACTGCTCATGAGAAAATGTAAGATGTTGCGCGCTGTCTGCACTTGCTGTATCATGGTAGTACACTAATATACCAGCTCTGGTATAATCATCACTACCATTAAGTACGAAATAAGGCAATACTTTATTGTACTGGACAAGGCTAGTTGGCCTTACACATATACCTTTAAATGCATCAACAAATGTTGCAGACGATGGAGATGCAGCATAGGCTCCTACCGCTGCGCTCAATTTAGGATATATTTCATTCTTCTTCAGCCTTATTCTCATTGCCGGAGCATAATTTACACCTGCTACCCTTACAGAATCTTTCAGGTTATGAAGATTTACAGTAACAGGATCACTCAATGGGCTAGCTATATTGATCGCCTTATTGGAATAGGGGAAATAGATACTGTTGTACCCTATGGTATCATCCATATAAAATACCTGGTAAGACTGAGTAAGGGTCAGATTACCGGTATCACCGTACGAAAAACTCGAATAAGGTATGGTCAATACTATCGAATCAATATGATTAGCGATAGTCGCCATACTGGTCACACCACCCGAGTTAGTTATCTGAAAAAACGTAGATGCTGTTGTAGTACCGAAAAAGGAATCTGTAAGCGTACCTATTGCCTGATATTCATACGCCCCCGATGCATTGAAACTGGTAATGACGTCATCGGTGTAAAATGTATGTGTAATACATGACAATGTATCTGCCCTTACACCTACCGTGTCACTGGCAGGCGATAAAGAAGAACTGATCAGCGTACGCTCACGGCATGCACTGAACCCCACTATTACTAATGCCAGTAAAGCATAAATAAATTTCAAACGACGAAAACCAGGATTCAAAATACTTATTTTTAGGGTGCTAAGATGATAAAAGAAAAACTAAGACTCTGTTAAGCTTTTATAAAGCTCCAGCAGCGAAGAAACATCTTCCTTCCAGGCCTCGTCGTACTTAACTATCTTCTTGGTTTTACTTGGCTTCAATTCGTCAGAGATATTGTCTCCAATCGAGTCAGAGCCTATCACAACTACGTCAGCGTGTCTGCTTCCACCTATTGTCAGCGCACTATTTGTACCCGGCTTGAATGCTTCGAAATCCTTATCCTTTATTTCACTGCTGATCATTGCCTTCTTCATGAAATTCGGATTCAATGTCTCGGCAAATTGATCGGCCTGCGCAGTATATATTACTTTACTGTATCCAAAAACAGGTTCCTTCTTATAGGTGGTCTTCAGGTAAAGTGGCGCTAATGAGGTCATCCAGCCATGGCAATGGATAACATGCGGAGGCCAGCCAAACTTCTTAACTGTCTCCAGTGCACTCTTACAGAAGAAGATCATACGCTCGGCATTATCATCAAAGAAGCCGTCCTGGTCATCTCTGAAAACAGACTTACGCTTGAAGTAATCTTCGTTGTCCATGAAATACACCTGCAGCCTCGCATTAGGCAATGATGCCACCTTTATCTGCAATGGATAATCATCCTTATCGATGATCACATTGATACCCGACAGTCGTACCACCTCGTGCAGCCTGTGACGGCGCTCGTTGATAACGCCAAATCGCGGCATTATTACACGGATCTCGAGTCCGGAATCAAAAGTCTTAATCGCCAGTTTATTAAGGATATGTGCAAAATCCGTAAACTCAGTGTATGGAGATAACTCGTTGGCAATAATTAATACACGCTTCTTTGTGTCTGCTGACATTCGTTAGATTAATTATTAATAAATAACAAATAGTCTGCAAAATTACGAAAATATTGAATTGCAACCGTA